>JALWKJ010000201.1 GCA_027081495.1 Campylobacterales bacterium
TAGCTCAGTTGGTTAGAGCACTCGGCTCATAACCGAGTGGTCCCAGGTTCGAGTCCTGGTGGACCCACCAGCTTCTTATATTAATCATATAATTTTTTTAAAAACTCTACTAAATAAAATATATTACATGCCGATAATACATTCAAAGAAAACAGCGAGGTCTTTGAATGAAGATATTGGTCGTGCTTGCGATCGGTTTGTGCTTTTTATTCGGCGCAAACGGTGATAAGGCATATTTTAAAATGAAAAAAGAGGCATATTATTACTATGAGCACTCGCGGGAGGGAGAAGCTTTTAAAATTGTCGAATCTTTTTTAAAAAAATATCCTCAAAATATCCGCGCGCAAAATCTTTTGGCTGTTTTTCACTACTGGAACGGCGATAAGTTAAAAGCGAAAAAAATTTTAGAAAAAATAGTAAAAAGAGAGAAATTCGCTCCCGCCCTCGAGTTGTTGTCTAAAATTAACGCTTCGATCGCTCCAAAAAAAAGTTTAAAAAAAGATAAAAACAAAACGGCGTTAAAACAAAGAAGAGAGAGAATTGAAAATAATTTGAGTGAAGATTTGGCTTTTTTGCTAAGTTATATCGAAAAAAATCCTTTAAATATCGTAGATAGAAAATTTTTGGCAAATTACTATCTCTCCGCAAACGATGAGAAAAATGCTCTGAAAATGGCGAAAGAGGTTTTAAAAATCGATCCAAACGATATAGAGATGCTCATGTTGTTAAAAAAAGCGGGAGTAAAGCCCCCTCAAAGAGAAACGGCTCATCAAATGCCCAGCGAGATAAGAGATAAAGCCATCTTTGTACTAAATAGATATACGAGAAACAAAGAGTTTAGGCGTTTTATAAATCTCTATATGGTTTTGATAGACAAAGGAGAGTATATTCCCGGGTATATCCATTTAGATGCGTTAAACGCGGCCGTTGAGCTTAAAGAGTACTCATTGGCAAAAAAGATAATACTGGAAAACGATTTTCCAAATACTAAACATTTAAAAGAGTTTCAGGCGTTGATCGACGAGAAATTGAGATTTTCTTCGTTTATGTAAAATCATAACCTATCATATAAAGATAAGGGCGTATTTTTGGCGGGATCATCTCTTTTTGACATCTGTTTTTAAAAGTTTTGGGCATTGTCTTTTTGACAAACGGAGAGATATAGATTTTTTTATCATGCAGCGCTACGCATATGCTGTTAGCTATGACTATATCTTTTTGTCTTAATATTTCATCTCTTTGAGACGAAGATAGTATATATCCCATTATTTTTAAAACTTTATCTATCTGTCTTATGTCTCTTTTGTCGTCGCCGCTTCTTTTTAAAATATATAGATTTTCAATTTTCTTTATTACATCTAATTTAAAAAGAGCCGATTTGTCTTCGCCAAGATATCTAAAACTCTTTTTTATGCCCTCTTTGAACTCATCGACGAGTCTGTTTGAAAACTCTTTTCGAAAATAGTTTCTTCTGTATTTCGTATCGAAGTTACTCTCATCTATAAAATATTTGATCTCATTTTTGTCAAGATACTCTTTGAGTGATTTTTTGTCGCACTCTATAAGAGGTCTGATCAGAGTATATCGTTCTCTTTTTTCAATCTCTTCAAAACCGATCATTTCGACTACTCCCGCACCCTTGCAAAATTGCATCAAAAACCACTCCAATCGGTCGTTTAGATGATGTGCGGTTAAAAGATTGTCGTATCGATGCTTTGTTATTATCTCTTCAAAAAAGGAGTATCTTATCTTTCTGGCTTCGTGTTCGAAGTTTGCGTTTTGCAAAAGAGTCTCTTTGATATAGACTTTTTTTTGAAATCTTTTTGCCAATTCCCTCGCTCTTTTCGCTTCTTTGGAAGAACTCTCTCTGGTATGGTAATTTACCAAAGCTATATCAAAATCTATCTTTTTTTCAAGTAGAAGAAAAAAAAGAGCGCTTGAGTCAACTCCGGCTGAAAAGGCTAAAAGATTTTTTTTGTTTTTTACCGCTTCAAGCGACTTGCGTGACAGTAGCAATCAGCTTTTCTCCCGCGATTTGAGTAACTTTTGCTTTATATCTTTTTCCGACTATGAGTTTCTCGTTTGTGAGATTTTCATTTATCAAAATTTCGCCGTCGATCTCCTGCGCCCACTGAAGTTTTTTTGCGCCCAAAAAGAGTTCGTGTTCACTGCTGCTTCCCGTTATTACTATCTCTATTTGTCTATTTAACTCTTTTTCCAAAGATATTCGCATCTTTTTTTGGACAATCTTATTTAAAATATTGATTCGTTCGGTTATGATAACTTCCGGTACTTTGTGATCCATAGTATGCGCTTTTGTTCCTTCTTCGTCGGAGTATGCGAAGATATTTATTCTATCAAAATCAAAATCGTTTAAAAATTCGCAAAGCTCGTCAAAATCCTCATCTCTTTCTCCCGGATGTCCTACTATGATAGAAGTTCGTAAAAAAGAGTCTTTAGCTTCTCTCATGATATCAAGCTGTTTTTTTATAAGCTTTGAGTCGTTTCCTCTTTTCATGATCTTCAATAGACGATCGCTTATATGCTGTATGGGCATATCGAAATAGTTATGAAATTTTTTAGATTCTATAATCCTTTCCAAAACTTCATATGAGAGAGTAGAGGGGTAGAGATAGAGAATTCTAGCGCTTTTTACCTCTTTTATCTCTTCGATGTTCTTTATGAGTTTGATAAGACCGTCTTTTTGATTGAAATCTCTTAAATACGAACTGCTATCTTGAGAAATGAAGCTAAAGTCGTAAAATCCTTTTTTAGCTACTTGCGTTACCTCGTTTTTTATATCTTCAACTCTTCTTGATTGAAGTTTTCCTTTAAAATGAGGTATCGCGCAAAATGAACATTGTTGATTGCAGCCTTCGGAGAGTTTGATATATGCATGAAAATTGGAGCCGGTAATGATTCGATCTTGATTTTTTATTAGATATGTTTTTTGGGAAAAAAGATTTTGTTTTTTTTCGATAAGCTCGTCTATCTTGTCGTAATCTCCCACGCCCGTGAAGATATCTACCTCTTTTAACTCTTTTGTAAGCTCATCTTTATATCTTTGGCTAAGACAACCGCTCATGACCAAAAGAGAATCCTCTTTTCGAATTTTATGAAGTTCTAAAATTTTTTGAATACTTTCCTCTTTTGCGGCGTCTATGAAACCGCAGGTATTTACTATGATGACATCAGCTTCATCGGCATTTTGCGTTATATCGTAAGAACTCAACTTTCCAAGCATCACTTCCGAATCGACAAGATTTTTTGTGCAGCCCAAAGAGACCAAATGTAACTTTTTATCCATTTTATACCCACATATTGTCTATCAGTCTGGTTTTACCCGCAAACGCCGCAACCAGTATGATAGTGTTGTCGATTTGAATTTTGTCTATAAGATTAAATTTTCTATCGACTATTTCGACATACTCTACACTCAAAGGGCTTAAAATTTCCAACATACGGCTTTTTAAAATCATACAATCTCTTTCGCCTTCGATAATGAGTCTAGTAGCTCTTTTTAACGATTTTGAGAGACAAAGCGCCTTTTTTTTCTCTTCTTCGCTTAGATAGAGATTTCTACTACTAAGCGCTAATCCGTTGGAGTCTCTAACGATATCGCAGGCTACTATGTCGATGTTTAGAAAAAATCTTTTTACCATATCTTGTATCAGAAAAAGTTGTTGAGCGTCTTTTTTCCCAAAATATGCGCGAGTCGCTTTTGTGAGATTTAAAAGTTTTAAAACTATTTGAAGCACTCCGTCAAAGTGTCCGGGGCGTTTTAAGCCCTCAAGTATATAGCCTTTTATTTTCGGCGCTTTTACAAGAGGTTCGTCTTTTTTATAGATCTCTTCTTTATTTGGAAGAAAAACGCAATCAACTCCGGCCAATTCGCAAATCTTTAAATCCGCTTCGAGTTTTCGAGGATAGGAGTCGAGGTCTTCTCCCTCTAAAAATTGGGTAGGATTTACAAAGATAGAAACGACCGTTTTGGCATTTTCTTTTACGGATCTTTTAATAAGCGAGATATGTCCGTCGTGAAGCGCGCCCATCGTAGGAACAAAACCTATGCTCTCTTTTGTGTGGTTGGTATATCTTTGCAATTCATGCGGATTTGATATTTGTATCATGTTAAAGTCTCTTTTTTGTAAAATGGTATAAATTTACTATGTTTGCAACCGAAAAAAGAAGCTCAGACTAAAGGGAGGATTTGTCTTCTTTTTTCGGTTGCAAACATAGTAAATAATAAAATATAAACAGATAAGTCCTCTGAAAAATATGATTCTCGAACAACATCTTCTACATCGGTAGAGACAAATTTTGGGAACCTACCGTGAAGCCGTTTGATAGATGCATCATTTTTTGGAGGACTCAGATCAAATTATAGCAGGAGAAACTTTGGACAGCTATGAATATAACGAGCTTTTAGAAAAGCTATCTACAAAAATCGAAAATATAAGGCAAATCGTTTCACCGGATAATTTGCATAAAAGATTAAAAGAGATAGAGATTAAAGAGCAAGAGGCGAATTTTTGGAGTAATGCGAAAGAAGCGGCAAAGATAGGTCAAGAGAAAAATAGGATTCTTTCGATTTTAAAAAAATACGAAGATGCGAAATCATCTCTCGAAGATGCGAAAGAACTTTACGAAATGGCCGAGAACGAAGGTGACGCGCAGACTATAGAAGAACTTTTTAGCGACGGCAGAGAGCTTGAAAAAAAGGTGACGAAACTTGAAGTAGAGATGATGTTAAGCGGTGAAGACGACTCCAAAAACGCGATAGTATCCATTCACCCCGGAGCCGGAGGCACCGAAAGTCAGGATTGGGCTAGTATGCTTTATCGGATGTACCTTAGATGGGCTGAGAGGATGGGATTTAAAGTTGAAGAGCTTGATTATCAAGCGGGAGATGAAGCCGGTATAAAAGATGTGAGTTTTATCGTAAAAGGTGAAAACGCTTACGGCTATTTAAAGGCCGAAAACGGCATACATAGACTTGTTAGAATCTCTCCTTTTGATTCCAATGCCAAAAGACACACCTCTTTTTCATCGGTGATGGTCTCTCCCGAAGTGGATGACGATATCGATATCGAGATAGAAGATAAAGATATTAGAGTCGATACTTACCGAGCCAGCGGAGCGGGTGGACAGCATGTAAATAAAACGGATTCGGCTATCCGAATAACGCATTTGCCTACAAATATAGTCGTACAGTGTCAAAACGACAGAAGCCAACATAAAAATAGAGCAAACGCTATGAAAATGTTAAAATCAAGACTCTATGAGCTTGAACTCGAAAAGCAAAAAGCTCAAAAAGAGGGAATTGAAAAAAGCGAGATAGGTTGGGGACATCAGATAAGATCCTATGTGCTCGCACCTTATCGTCAAGTAAAAGACAATCGCTCAAATATCGCCTATTCGAATGTTGACGCTATACTCGACGGGGATATAACAAAAATTATTGAGGAGGTTTTGATTTCACAAGCCGCTTAATGAAATTAATTTAATAAAATATTAAAAAGATTATATAGATTTCAGTTTTAAATAAGTAAGAATATGTAAAATAATAAATATCACCGCACCAACAAATATTCTTAATTTTTGATGCAGTGATTTTGTTCATAATTAAGGCAGATTTTTGAAGGACTCGCCGTAGCGAATTCGAAAAAATCTAACGAAGAGTATGGACAAAAGCACCGCACCCTTCGGGGAATACGGGAAGAAGCGATCTATGCGTCTAAAAAACTTTGAATTAACTAGTTAGTCCTACAGTTTTTTAAATACATATCTCACTCCTTCCCGTACTCTCAAAACTTAAGAATATTTGTTGATGCGGTGATTAAATATTTTATTAAAGGAACATTATGGCAAAAAATTCAGTATTAATTTCACTTGTAGCGGCGTTTGCTTTACTAACTATCGGATGTGGTGGAGGAAGCGGAGGATCGACTCCCCAAGAGAACAATAACACGGACGACAATACGACAATAGCGGATACTACTCCTCCAAAAATAACCGTAGCATCGGAATATAATGTTACCGAAGAGACAAATTCAACAATTTTGCTTACGGCAACCGATGAGAGCAATGTGACATTTAGCATACCGACTGTCGTAAACTTTTCATTAAATAATGCCACTTTAACTTTTTCGGCTCCTGCATATAAATATAACGGTGTTAATGACTACAATATGACCGTTACCGCAACCGATACGGCAAATAACTCATCAACTAAATTTTTGACTTTTCATGTAAATCCGATAAAAGCGAAAAGCTCTATCGTTTCTACCGGAGATAAAAATCTTACGAAAAACGGAGATGTCGTAACCGGACCTACGGGTTTAAAATGGTTGAATGTCGATACCGGTATTTTAAATTACGACGATGCGCTCAAATATTGTGAAGATGCGAATAACGCAAGCGGATATAGAATGGCAAGAAGAGATGAAATTTTGAACCTAATGAATTATACAAAAGGCGACGGCACAAACGCGAGCCTTTTGGAAGATGAATTTGACAAATTTAGCGATAAATCGGAATCTTGGGCTCTTAAAGTAGATGGTAAATATTTTTATGTAAATTTTGCCAGCGGAGCCGACGGCATCGATGAAGACAAGACAACCGAAAGATCTGTCTTGTGCGTTAAAGGAACGGTTGCTTCGGCGCATAAGTTTGTAGCGGACGGAAATACTACAATCGATAAAACTACGGGACTTCGATGGACAAATATGGTTTTTGATCACTCTACAAGAAGAGCGATTGAACCGGATGCAACTAGTTTAAATCCTCAAAAAGCAAAAGACTATTGTCCAAACGGCTATAATCTACCGGACATTGCTCAGCTTAGATCTATAGTGGATTATAGTAAAAATGAAGTCAATTCTACTATAGCGCCTACCGGTATTACGATCATATGGTCTGCTACAAAAGATACGAATAACGGCGGAATCGATAAAAACTATGTACTAGATACGAATAACTCTATCATCAGCACCGAAGAGACTAATTTGACATATTTTGTTACTTGTGTAAAAAAGGCAAATTAATTTCATCTCTGCCCGAACACTTAAATTCGGGCAGAGTCTAAAGGATTTCATAAATTGTCAAACTACTATTCTCACGCCGGTTATATAGGCGCGTTTTGCACCGTTTTTTTAAGCTTTTTTCTACTTTTTTTAAAAATTTACGATTTTATACCGAATATAACAAATAGTCATATTTTTTTTATGGTTGGGGCATCGTTTCTATCGATGCTGATAAGCGAATATTTTTTTCAAAAAAGATTTATGCGACAAAACGATATAAAGATCAAAATAAAACCGCTATCGCGCGCTCAAAGCTATATTTTAAAGTCGGCTTTTTTCAGGTTTTTAGCGTTGCTGATACCTTTTATCTTTTTTTACGCGATTGTGCAAAATCACTACTATTTTACTCATGCAGAGGCTTTTAAGTCAACTAGAGAATTTTTTGATATATTAGCGATTCTTTTTTTGATATTCGCTTTTCCGTATATCTTTCTTACTTTAAAATATAGAGGAGATAAAAAGTACGAAATTAACGATTACGCGATACTTTCAATGATAGCTATTAAATCGTTTTGGAAGGTTTTACGCGGTAGATTGTTCGCTTCTTATAAGCCAAAATACAAACTTTATAAAAATAGACGCGTTAAAAAGATAATTTTGCTCTATTTTGTTAATTTTTTCTTTTTAACTTTAATGGCGCGATTTATCGTACAGGAATTTCATGGTTTTCAAACAGAGGGAATAAAAATCTTTTCCGACAATTTTATAACGCTTTCATGGTATGAACGGTATAAGGCATTTTGTTTATTATTGTTTCATTTGATTTTTACCGTGGATGTTACGATCGCGATAATAGGATATTCTATCGCAAGCAGGTGGCTTTATAATCGTACAAAAAGCGTTGACGCTACATTGGGAGGTTGGCTGGCGGCTTTGGTATGTTATCCTCCTTTTAACGCTATCACCGTACAGTTTTTTGGATATCAAGGACTTAATACTCATAATCTTTTTACCGATGAATATATACTTGCCGCTATTTTGACGATAGTGATTTTTCTTTATACTCTCTATGTTTGGGCTACAGCATCTTTGGGATTTAAGTTTAGTAATTTGACAAATCGCGGTATTGTCGATAAAGGTCCGTACGCTTTTGTTAGACATCCGGCCTATACCGCAAAAAATAGCGCATGGTGGCTTGATAATACTTTCGTTTTTACCAATATCTGGGCGACGATCGCTTTGGCAATATGGAATATAATCTATATTATGCGAGCGTTGACCGAAGAGAGACATCTTGTAAAAGATAGTGCATATAGGGAGTATTCAAATAGGGTAAAATACAAATTTATTCCTCATATCGCATAGTGCTTATAAAAAATTAAAAATGCTTAACTTATTATATATATTTAAGTTAAATTAAGTAAAATTATTACACTTAGAGACGATAATACAATACAACTAAATTATAAAAGGACTTTTATGAAAAAAACTATTTTTCTCTCTCTTGTAGCGGGCGCTATTATTTTTGCCGGATGCGGAGGCGGTGGAAGTGGAAACGGATCTACTTCCGGTGGAACAAGCGGCGGTACCTCAGGCGGAACAAGCGGCGGTACTTCGGGAGGAACAAGCGGAGGCACTTCAGGCGGAACGAGCGGCGGTACCTCAGGCGGAGGTACTACGGAAACTTACCAACCTTATCAATACCCGGGAGATACTTTAAATACCGCAAATCTTATTACCGTAAGTACTAACGCAAATACTTGGATCGTAAATCCCGACAATAGGCAAGTCGGTTTAGATAAGTTAGATGAAACTTATGATGGTGCGGAGAAATTTTGCAAAGACAACAATCAGACTTTACCGTCGCCAAAAGATCTTTTAACTACTACCTTAAGACCAAACGACGGTACATCGGCGGTATGGGCTAAAGGAAAATATATAGCCTATTTTACGGACAATATCATAGGGCAGAGTCCGGATGAAGATGCCGCTACTCTTCGTAAAGTAATCTGTATGAAAAAAGATAACGGCGCCGATGCGACGATAGAGAAAAAGCATTTTGTGCAAAATCTTGATATCAATGTTTCAGACGGAAATGTTACAAAAACCGTACAAGGTATTACGGATGTGGTAACCGGTTTAAGCTGGACGCCTATTTATACTTATGATTATGATAATATAAATCCCGGACATGCAAATCAAATCAGATTTCCAATTAGCGGTGCGACCGGAAACGATATCACTGCGGATCAATATTGTAATAAATTTGGGACGGGATGGAGATTGCCAAATCTAGCCGAAGCAAGAACGATCGCTTACTTAGACGGTACGACTAGCCTTAAAACTCCCGACGGTATAAAACCGACTATTTTGTGGACAAGTACGCCCGGCACGAATGCAGGCAGCTTTTATACGATTCAACTCAATCCCAATAAGCAAAGCAATACTCCGTATTATTCCGAGAGTCCGGAATCAGGAACCGATAAATATTTCGTTAGTTGCGTAAAAGAGAATTAAACCTTTGATTTTACTATAATCCTGGAGGGCTCAAAGAGTTCTCCGGCCGTTTTGACAAACGGGTCTTTTAGTATATCGTTTGCATCAATCTCTAGTTCGTTTTTTTGTTGCATAGTTTGACCGGCTATGCAGCTATCCGAAATCGAGTGATCTTGTTTTTCATCTTTTTCATCTTCTTTCGGCTCTTTTTCATTTTGATTAAAATCGCTTTTATCACAAGGGCGCATCGCTATTTTCGTATCTATCGAAAAAGATTCTTTTACAAAATGTTTTATTATTCCGGAGCTTAGACGCAAAAGTTTTTTACACTCCTCTTTTGCGCATGACATCAATGTCAGCGTATCGTTTTCGTACGAGATGAAGGAGATGCTTTTTTCAAAACACTCTCCGAGTTCATAGTTTCTATCGTATAGTTTTTCAAGAAGTTGTTTAAATTTTATTTTGGAGTCGTCAAGATCCGTTCTTAGAGGCTTGGATTTTGTTTTTGTCTGAGTCGTCGTTTTGTTTGTATGTATAGGAGGAGCTTTAGCTGGTTGGGGTTGAGAGTTGTTCGAGTTTTGTTTTGGGAGTATTTTTTGTTCAAGTCGCTCTATCATCTCATCGATTTCTTTTATTTTTGTAGCTTCGATCATTTTGAAAAAAACAAGCGCAAGTACAAAAGCGGAGTCCGCGTTTATAAAAAGCAGTTTTTTCGATTCGCTTAGAATTTTGAAAAATCTATCATAAATCATTGTTGAAAATCTCGGATCTTGTTCGAAAAACCTCTCTTTTAGATAAGAGATAAGCTCATCTATTACGACTTCACCCTCGTAATTTTCCAACTCCTTTATCGTCTCGATGATTTTTTGACGATTCGCGTTTAAGATATTTTCGAATATTTGGCTTAAAATCAAGGGATCCAAAACTCCCAACATCGTAGCGACGCTTTTTGCATCGACAAAATTTTTAGAGTATATGATCGCCTGATCCAAAAGAGTCAAGGTATCTCTTAAAGAACCGTTACCGGCTCTTGTAAGGATTCCCAAAGCCTCTTTTTCATATTCGATATTTTCTAGGTTTAAAATATGTGAAAGATGTTTTATGATCGTGTTTTGGTTTATCTTTTTAAAACGAAAGTGTTGAGTTCTTGAAAGTATGGTTGCGGGCAGTTTCATAGGATCGGTAGTCGCTAGGATAAATTTTACAAACTCAGGCGGCTCTTCAAGAGTTTTTAAAAGAGCGTTAAAAGCTTCTTTCGTGAGCATATGAACTTCATCAATGATAAATATTTTAAATTTTGCGCTGTTTGGTTTATATTTTGTCTGTTCAATCAACGATCTGATATCGTCTATCTTTCTGCTGCTTGCGGCATCCATTTCGATGATATCTATATGCCTTCCTTCGTTAGCCATTTTGCAGTTTTCACACTTTTGACAGGGAGTTGAAGATGGACCTTTATCGCATACGAGGCTTTTGGCGAAAATTCTGGCGGTAGAAGTTTTACCGCTTCCTCGAAGACCCGAAAAAAGATATGCATGCGAGAGTCTATTTTGATCCAACGCCTGTGTTAAAGTTTGTGTGATACTCTCTTGACCTACAAGTTCTTCAAATGACGACGGCCGGTATTTTAGCGCTAAAACCTGAGACAAAAACAATCCTTACTATAAGTTTTTTCTAAAAAGATTTCCATTGTACTACAAATTAGTAAAGTTTTTATTTAAGCGGACGATTTATATTTGAGTCC
>JALWKJ010000202.1 GCA_027081495.1 Campylobacterales bacterium
ACTCTTTATGAAGTTTTAGGTGAAAATCCGCAACCCAAAGATAAGCTTCCTCTTTTTTTTCTATGATCTCATCTTCGTTAAAACCGCTCTTTTTAAAAGCCGCTATTATAGAGTCTTCCCTCAACGAGACAAGCCTCGTTATGGCGGACATTCGATTTTGGGAAGTGATCTCAAGAGAGACTTTCGTTAAAAAATCATCTATAAATTTCTTTTTTTCTCCATTTTCTTTATCTTTAAGTATATCGTAAAAAGAGTGCAGTTTTTCCTGCTTCGCTTTAACGAGCTGATACACTTTTTCCAAATCCGAAAAGAATTTTTCTCTCATTTTTATTATCCTATAAATCTTTTTTCGAAAATGCCGAAATTATAGCTAAATAGTATGTCAAAAAAAAGTCAAAAAAAGAGAGAATATGACAAATCAAAGTCTAATCATAAACAATACCGTCAATCAAGCGTTTATTTATTCGCAGCTGCAAAGATCAAAAGATTTCTCGACGCCGCTTTGCGTAGTAAAATTTGAACTCAAGTTCGATCCCAAGGAAGGTTTTAAATATCAAAAAATATTTGGATTTATCTATTCGTATCTAAACTTTACGCCCATCATCTATGAAGGCGGAAACAGCTATCTGCTTTTCATCCATGAGAGCAAAATCCACACCGTCGTCAGCACTCTCAAAAACATGTTTACAAGCATAAAGATAAAATTCGGCGTCACTATCGATACGGTGGCGGTTACGGATTACGGTGAAGACGACGGCGTAAACTCTTTGATGGAGAGAGCCCATAAATTTCTCATAAAATCAAAAATCTCTAAAAACAGCGACATATACTACGGTACGCGCTATTTCGAATATAGCCATAACGGCGATTTCGAAAATATAAACAAAATTTTCCTCCAAGAACCCAAAATCAATGTTTACGGCTTCTACAAAGAGATGCCTCTTCTTAACAAAGTAGAGATCATCGAAAGCAGCAAAGGCTACATAAAAACGAAATCGCAAAAAGAGTACTTGCCGTTTATGAAAAAACAGGAGTATGTCTATCTTGAACACTCTATGATTCCAGATATTCTAAGAGCCGATATCATGCATATCGACTACACAAGCGGCATAATCGATATGGGAAATTTCAAATTTCTCGACAACTCTCCGGTTCATAGAAAAAACATTAGGGTAACTCCGCACAGATCGCTTCAAGCGACACTAGAGTATGAAAGCGAAATTTACATAGAAGGACTCATCGCCGATATTTCCAAAAACTCCATACTCTTTACAACGCAACTAAACAAAATAGAAGAGATACAGGTAAAAGGTCTTCACACGAAAACTTTCGAGTTGAAATTTCACATAGAAGATCTCGACAATCAAATGCGCAATCTTGAAACAAAAGCGATGATATACAAGGTATTCGGAAATCAGATAGTATTAAACATCTACCCGTCGCTCGAAGCGCAAAATATCATCATGGAATATATCACCATGTGTCAAAATCTTCTTCTTTTGGAGATTAAAGGAACGGTTCATTAATTAAAGATCATGCTTTTTTAACAATTTTATATATTTTTGCACTTTGTTAAAATAGGCATGATTCACCCTTCCGCCGTTATAGCGGCTGACGGCTTCAAAATAACTCTTTGAGGTATCGCTAAGCCACACCAGATACAAAACCGCTATCTTCGCGTTAAAGACTATTTCATTCATCATCTTGGTTATAAGTTTCGTATCGCTCATCATTTTTACATCTTTTAGATTATAAATCTTTGCAACGAATCTTGCCGTTTGAAGCCTAACCTGCATAACGCCGTATGAAGCGTTTTTGATTCCCTTTTTTAAGAGCTGTTTATCTCCCCATTTTACTTTTCCGCCGTTAGTCTCCGCCATACAAATCGCCATAGCCGTTTGCTCAAGCGTTTCTCCTTTTTTATTCGGATAACGACAAGCTATATTTTTGACGGTTTTTAGGGTCAGTATCTGACGAAAATCCAAATCTCTCGCGCTCAAAGAAACAAGAGTTATCAAAAGAACCAAAAAAATCTTCATGATCTCTCTTCAATAGCTTTTTGAAAAAATTCATGAGCTAATACGATCACATAAAAAACCTGCATAAAAACCCCGATCACCGGAACAAGGGATATGCCGTACAATGTCGCGGTAGTTCCCCTAAAAAGGGTTTTATATTTTTTCGTAATCTTTTTAAATTCCTCTTTGCTTACTATGTTTGAGCCGACATCTAGAATCATAAAATTATGAAAAAGATAATAAAAAGGTATATTTATAGCTACAAAATTCAAAGCGGGTATAAACATAAAAAACAAAGCCGCGAATCCAAGAGCGACAAAAACGAGTATGATTTTTATAAAATAGGGAATAGTCGCCGCAAAAGTAAAATCGTCATTTGTAAATTTAAAATCCTTATAGTGCTTTTTTTGTATGATTTTTACTATCATGGGAGTAAAAAAACCTATAACGATTCCGGCTATTACGACTGACGATAAAACGACTACGATTATGCCGAAGAGATAAAAAAATATCGTAAAAATCCACTTAAAAAATGAAAATGTCAAAACATAAGTAAGCCAAGGATGCTCTTTTGGATTTAAAAAAGGTACTCTTCCGGCGTCAAGAGCCGCTTGCGCTTGAGAAAGAAGATCTCCTACAAAGTGAAAATA
>JALWKJ010000203.1 GCA_027081495.1 Campylobacterales bacterium
TGTATAAACTAATCGTTTTTTTATTTATTATAATCATCTGTTACGGCTTTTACAACGCTCAAAAGAAAGAGAAGAAAAAATTATCAAAAAAAAATCAAATGTGCGAAGTTTGTGAAACCGATTTTGATAAACTCTCTTTTTTGAAATCGGAATTATTGCATATAAACAGTTATTCGTATCTTAAAAAATATATCATCGATGTCATAAATCACGGTTCTTCCGGACTCGGTTTTAAAGGCGGGATTATGGAAGGAGGATATATTTCAAAACAGGATGCTCCAAAGATAGCTTGCTATGTTATAGAATTATCCGGAAGAAGATGCGACAAGGCATATCCTAAAGACGCGCAAATGTTCTATACAAGCGTTTGTGGCGGATGTCATGGCAATGACGGCAGGGGACTTGGCGGAAATTATCCCGATTTGACGAGAAAAAAATTGCTTGGTATAGAAAAAAGAGAAGAATTTTTAAAAATGAAAATAAAAGAGCTCTCTTTAAAAAAAGAGCGCCATAAAAATAAAATACCTTAAAAAATAAAATAACTTCATTAACAAAACTATTGTATCATAACAAATAAGAAAATTTTATATAAGGGTTAAAAAATGAGTAAAAGTAAAATAATTTTGATAATAGTAGCGGTTTTGGTGCTTATACAACTTGTGCCGTATGGAAAAAATCATGATAATCCTCAGGTTATAAAAGAGCCCAAATGGGATAGTCCAAAAACGAGAGAACTTTTTTTTAGATCATGCGGGGATTGTCACAGCAATGAAACGAAATGGCCTTGGTATAGCAATGTCGCTCCCATCTCGTGGCTTGTAAGCAGAGATGTTTTTGAAGGAAGAGAGCATTTTAATGTCTCCGAGTGGGGCAGAAAAGCTAAAAATGAGGGAGATGAAGCGTATGAAGAGGTGAAAGATGGAGATATGCCTATGAAAATATATCTTATCGCACATCCTGAAGCAAGACTTTCAGATAGTGAAAAAGAAGATCTTTTAAAAGGATTAAAGGCGACTTTTGGAGTGAAAGAAGATACTGAACATTAAATTCATTCAATTTTCATAAAACTTTTTTACAATCATGATTTAAAAAATATATAAAAGGATATATCATGAAAAAAATAGCTATATCTTGTCTGATGTCACTTGTTCTTTTAAGTGGTTGCGGCGGCGACAATGATGAGGGCGATGCCACTACACCCATTGTAAATGCGGATCAAAAGTATAGGCTTTTAGCTTGGAACGATTTAGGTATGCACTGTATGGACGGAAACGATTATTCCGTATTTTCGATCTTGCCTCCATACAATAATCTTGTAGCTCAGCTAATCCAAAGGCAAGAGGGTGATGCGAAAAGGATAACTACAGGTGTAGTTCTTACATATGAAGCGGTGCCTTCACTTGACGGAAAGTTAAATACGATAAGTAGTACAAAAACAAACTTTTGGGATTATGTGAAAAAACTTTTTGGCGTACAACCCGAAAAAGATGTAGGTTTGACCGGTTCTTTGGTTCAAAGCGCCACCCCGAATCCTTTGGTTTACAAAGCGGAAAATGATTGGTGGACGGCAGAAGGAATACCAACGACTCCAAAGAACGACGATAACAGTACAAATCATTATCCTATGGTAAAAGTTGTGGCAAAGGATCTTCAGGGAAATATTTTAGCCGAGACTACAACCGTGCTTCCCGTAAGCGATGAGATGGATTGTAGAAAATGTCACTCTTCAACGGCCGGTTACAATGATACAAAACCTCTAGTGGGATGGGCAAACAACGCGGATGCGGAAAAAGATTATAAATTAAATATTCTAAGACTTCATGATGAAAAACATGATATATCTTCCTATTTGACAAAGTTGAAAACAAAAGGATACGACTATAATACGACTCTTGTTCAAACGGTACAAAACGGTACGCCGGTACTTTGCGCCTCATGTCATAAAAGCAACGCTTTGCCAAATACGGGAATTGCGGGTATATCTTCTTTAACGCAGGCTATACATAGCAGGCATAAAAACGCGATAGATCCGGATACGAATCAAAAACTTGATAATTCGGCAAATAGAAACGCTTGTTACGCTTGTCATCCAGGTGCGATCACCCAGTGTCTTCGAGGAGCTATGGGAAGCGCCAAAAACTCCGACAACAGTTTGAAAATACAGTGTCAAAATTGTCATGGCGGTATGAGTGCGGTTGGAAATAGCGAACGCGACGGATGGTTCGACGAGCCAAACTGCCAAAGCTGTCACCAAAACGGCAAAAGATATACCGATGCGGTGATCGATTTTGCAACGGGAACTTTAAGACCTTCGCAAGATGACAGATTCGCTACAAATCAAAACACTCCGATGCCGGGAAAAAGTTTGTATAGATTTAGTACGGGACACGGAAAACTTCAGTGTAGCGCATGTCATGGTTCAACACATGCTATCTATCCGAGTATAAGAGATGAAGACAATCTTCAAAGTATAGCCGCACAGGGATACAAAGGAACTATTTCGGAGTGTACGGCTTGTCACCTCAGTACGCCTAAAACAACAGATAAGGGACCGCATGGAATGCACACGATAGGGCAGGCGTGGATCAGTATGCATCAGGATGTTGCGGAGCATTCGGGGGCTTTGCGGTGTAAAAGTTGTCATGGCGATGATTATAGGGGAACCTTTTTATCTAAAACTTATAGATCAAGAAGTTTCAAAGTAGATGACGGTAAAACGAAAATATATGCCGGCGGCGAGATGGTAAGTTGCTATGACTGTCACAATGGACCGGATGGAGAGGATTAAAAAGAGATAATGGATTATCTGTAACAAAATGAAAAGATAATCCTCTCTTTTTAAATTAAAAGTAAAATTTAATAGACAAAGATAAAAAATAGTAGTAAACTGAAAATAAAGCGGCAAACGCAAGGAGTTTTCAGTGAAAAAGATACTTGTTTTTATATCTTTGTTTCTTTATATACTCGGTTGCGGCGGCGGTGAAGTGAAAAGTACCGTTTTTCAAGTTAGTGAGTCTAAAAAATCCGATATCGCAACTTCATCCGTAGAGCCTATCGAAAGTCAAAACATTACGGCGCGTTATGATGTAGATCATGTAAGTATAACCGAACTTAGCGCGCTTTTTGTTGAGGGGACGGCGCTTGATATCGCTTTGAGCGAAGATAAAAATTTCGCATATATAGCCGCGGGAAGCGCCGGTCTTTCAATCATAGATATAAGCGATCCCTATCATCCAAAACTCATCTCAAGTTTAGATACCAAAGAGTTTGTAAACAGTGTAAGCGTTGTAAATTCGATTGCATATGTTTCTTATAAAACTAAAAATTGGAACGATTATCTAAGCATAAACGCTTTTGATATAAGCGATCCTTACAATGCGAAGTTTTTAGGTTATTATGAGAGTTTTAGAGACAACGATCATAAACTCGTTTCAAAAGACGGTATAGTATATTTTATTGACGAACAAGGTTTTAAGGTAGTTTCCGAAAAAGATTATAGTGTTATAGGTAGATATGACCTTTTCGATACGGCATACGCTTTTAGCATGAGAGATAATATCGCCTTTGTCGCAAACGGCAGAAACGGACTTACAATCTTGCAGATAGGTGATACTCCCTATGATGCCGTTTTGACAAATCCGTAACTAATCGTTTTTTCGTTTTGCAAACATAAAATAAAGTACGAAACTCCACAATATTATGCTGCTTAGTATCGCCAATATTCCGGCTTCTTCACCCGTATGAACCAAAGCTTTAGGGTCGATAGAGTTTACGCTAAATATATAGTCGAGTCCCAATCCAAATAGTATGCTTCCTATCGTGATGCTTCCAAGATAGATATATAAAGAGCGGATACCGAGAATTTTTTTGACTACGCCTATCGTAACCGTATTTGTAGCGGGTCCGGCGCTTAAAAATACGAAAGCCGCCCCCGCGCTAACGCCCGAGAGCATAAGAGCCGCCGCTATAGGCAATGAGGCGGTAGCGCATACATACATCGGAACGGCGATCAGTATGGCTATGAGATAAGATAGCCAGTTGTATTCTTTTAAAATATCGCTTAGATTATCGGGGATGGCGACGGTAATGAGCGCTCCGATAATAAGTCCCCAAAAAAGAGGTTTGGCTATATCTTTTAAAAGTGTAATAAAGCCGTATTTTAAAGCTCTTTGCAGTGAAAAAGATTTTTTCTCATTTGTATTTTCACATCCGCAGTTTTTATCGCAACTTTCGATTTTCTCAGTTTTAAGAGGTGTAAAAGCGGTTGAGATATTCGGTGTCGAAAGAGAAAACGACGGTTTTTTTAATTTTTTTTGAGTATCGAAGATATTTGTTAAAATCCCTGCCGCTATCGATATGATCATGGAGGTTACGATACGATAGACGGTAAATATCCAGCCGAATATACCGTAAGTAGCAAGGATAGAATCCACACCCGTAATGGGTGTGGAGATCAAAAACGATAAAGTGGCGCCTTTGCTCGCGCCGCTTTTTTTGATGCCTGTCGCCAGCGGTATGACCCCGCATGAACAAACCGGCAAGGGAACTCCAAATAGCGTCGATTTAACTACCGATGTGATATTGTCTTTTCCTAGATGTTTTGTAATTAATGATTCGGGTACTATTTCATGTAATAAGCCCGCAAAAAACAGCCCAAACAGTATGTATGGAGCCATAGCGTTGCTAAGCTCTATCAAGGCATGCCAAAATTGTACGATATATTCCATTTTACACCTCTTTGGATGATTTTACAACACAATTATTTCGCATTTACTGAACTTTTTTTGTTAAAAAAGAGCAAATAAGCCGCCGGAAGTACTAAAAGCGTCAGAATCGTCGAGCTTATAATACCGCCGGTTATGACAACCGAGAGAGGATGTTGTATCTCGCTTCCGACACCCGAGGCGTAAAGCAAAGGGAGTATTCCAAAAAGTGTTGTAAACGCGGTCATAAGTACGGGGCGAAGTCTCATCATAGTCGCTTTTTTAATTGTGTTTTCAAGAGGTTCGTTAGGATTTTGTATGCGAAGTTCGTCTATGAAACTAACAAGCACTATACCGTTTAAGATAGCGATGGCAAAAATAGCCAAAAATCCTATGATAGCGGATACCGACAGATATATGCCCCCGATTATCAACGCTATGATTCCTCCTATTAGCCCAAAAGGTACATTCATGAGAATCAAAAGCGCTTTTTTGATCGAATCAAAAGCCGTATATAGAAGAAGGATTATAAATAGTATCGTAACGGGGATAATAACCATCAACTTTTGCGTAGCTTCTTGCATATTTTTAAAATCGCCCGCCCAGCCTATGTAATACCCCGGAGGCATCTTGACATTTTGTTTTATTATTTTATCCGCTTCTTTCACAAATGAAGCTATATCCTGGTTTTCAACATCCATAGAGATGACCATATAACGGCTGAGGTTTTCTCTTTTTACAAACGACGCTCCCTGTATTACCGATATATCGCATACTTGATCCAATGTTACCAAAGCTCCCTCTCTTGAACGCAAAGTGATATTTTTTATAGCGTCTATATCTTTTTTAGCGTCTTTTATTTTTGCTACGATTCCAAATCGTTTTATTCCTTCTATCTTTTCACTTACGGGTTCTTCTCCCACTCCGTTTCGTATGACTCTCATGACTTCTTCAACGGTTAGACCGTATCTTGCCAAGGCGAGATAATCGGGGGTGATTTTTATTTGAGCCTGTCCTAATTGAGACTCTATTTCCATCCTCTCAAGCCCTTTCATTTTAGAGAGAGCTTTTTGGATTTTTGTCGCTATGGAGGTAAGCTCGCTTTGATCTTCACCAAATATTTTTATAGCGAGCTCGGATTGCACTCCCTCAAGCAGCTCTTCTATTCTCATGGCTATGGGTTGAGTGGGAACGAAGTTTACATATTTAAATCGATCCGTAAGATCTTTATTCATTTTGTGTGTAAGGGAGGGAAGATCTTTTATATTTTCTTTTAGCGTCAAAAGAACTTCCATATAGTTTGCTTGCGCGGTTTCTCCTTTTTCGCTTCTGCCTATCATAGAAAGTACCGATTTTACTTCGTTTGGATAATTTTTAAGTATATATTTTTCTATTTCGTTTGCCGTTTGTATCGATTGCGTAAGCGCCGTACCGGGTATGGATATAACACGATACATTATAGACTCTTCATTTAAAGAGGGCATAAACTCTCTTCCTTGAAGAGTTAAAAGATATGCGCACACGATAAATATTCCGCTAACCGCGGCGATAGTCGTTTTCGTATGTTTTAGAGCAAATGATAAAATAGGATGATAAAACCGTTTTATCCCTTTCATCAAAGAGTTTTCGCCCGATTTACTAGGTTTTAGAAGCAAATACGCCAGTATAGGAACAAGTACCAAAGCTACAACCAAGGAGCCGAGCATTACAAATACTATATTTAATGCCATAGGAACATAAAGTTTACCCGCTAGACCCTCAAGACTCAAAAGCGGGATAAAAACGGCCGCTATAATTAGTATGGCAAATGTTACGGGTTTTGCGACTTCCTTTGCGGCGCTTGAGATTAATTCCAGTTTATCCGCGGTCGGGTACTCGTGTAGTTTTCGAAAACTATTTTCAACTATGACGATAGTACCGTCAACTATCATACCTACGGCGATAGCAAGACCGCTTAAACTCATAAGATTCGCGCTCATACCGAAATAGTCCATTAGCAAAAACGCTATCAATAAAGATAGAGGCAAAGAGAGTATAACGATAAATGCCGATCGAAATTCAAATAAAAAAAGAAACAAAACAATAGCGACGAGTACAACGCCGCTTAAAAGCGCGTTTGTCATCGTAGAAACGGCTTTGTGTGTTATTTCGGTTCGATCATAAATATTTTGTATGCTTACTCCCTCCGGCAGAGCCGAGTTTACGGTTTGGAGTTTTTTTTGTATATTTTGAACCACTTTTGCCGCATTTGTTCCCGTTCTTTGTAAAACCATGCCAAGGACGGATTCGTTACCGTCGATGGATACCGCGCCGAATCTTGGCGCTTTACCCTCTTTTACTTCTGCTATATCGGCTATAGTCAGAGCTTGGGCTTTTACCGATTTTATGACGGTATTTGAAATATCTTCAAGACTGCGGTAAAGTCCCGATCCTCTTATAAGATATTGTTCTTTATTAAACTCCAAATATTGTCCTCCCGCCGAGAGATTGCTTTTTTGCAAAGCTTGGACTATGTCGTCATAGGTAACTCCAATGTTTTGAAGTTTTTTCGTATCTATGAGAATTTCATACTGTTTTTCAAAACCGCCCCAGCCGATTACTTCTTCAACCCCGCTTACGCTTTTTAGCAGAGGTTTGACTATAAATTCCTGCATTTGCCTTAGTTGACTAAGGGTATATTTTTTGGTTTTATCTTTTATCTCGTACCAGTAAACCTGTCCGAGACCGGTGGTATTTGGACCTAGTGTCGGTTTGCCCCAACCATTGGGTATATCAACATTCGAGAGTCTTTCGCTTACAAGTTGTCTCAAAAAATATATGTCGTAAGAATCATCGAAAAAAACGGATACATACGATAGTCCAAAAAGAGAGTTTGACATAATCGTTTTAACTCCGGCCATTCCCGATAGCGCCGATTCGATCGGATAAGTTATAAGCTTTTCGATATCTTCGGCCGAATTGCCGGGGCTTTCCGTATAGATGACCACCTGTTTTGGGGTAATATCCGGAAATGCGTCTATGGGTATCTCTTTGTAGGTTTTATAGCCCATAACGGTTACTATTATAAAAAGCGTTATGCCCAGCAGTTTATATTTAAGGCTTGTTTGTATGATATTATCTAACATTATTCATCCTTAATGACCATGTCCGCCGAGAGAGGATTTTAAAAGCATGGATTTTACAAAATACGCTTTATCGCTTACATATTTCTCTCCCTCGCTTAATCCTTCTACAGCTACGAATTTACCGTCGCTTTCTAAGATTTTGACGACTTTTGGTTCATATCCGATCTCCTCTTCGTGTTCGTCATGATCACTCTCTTCGTTCTCGTGTTTGTGTTCGTCATGATCGTGTTTTTCATGCTCGCTATGATCGTTTTGTTCTTCGTGGCTGTTTTTTGGAACAAAAACTACCCACTCGTTGTTGAAAAACGACAAAGCCGAACTTTTTACGCCGAGATATTCTCTATTTGGAGTCAGATAGATAGTTGCGGGTACATAAGCGCCTACAAAGAGATCGTCGATTTTTTCTTGAATACTTGATAAAAGTACGATTCTCTGTGTTTTTTCATCGACATTCGGCAAAATTTGCTCTATTTGTGTCGGAATATCTTTGTCTATATAGTGAAGCAGCGCCTTTTTGGCCTTCTTAATAACAGGAGCGTATTTTAACGGTACAAACGATTTTAGGTAAAACGATTGCTCTTTTGCGATATTTATGATTTTTGTTTGCTGTGTTATTACTGAATGTAGCGGTTGAAGAATTTCAGATACTATTCCGTCGCTGTGCGCATATAGAATATACTCGGAAACCGGAGTTTTCAAATTTGTCGGATCTATTTTTAGAGTCTTTAGCTGCGATTTTAGAGTATTGATTTTTGAAAGCATATCATCGATTTGCGCTTTTTGTCTGTTTAGCTCTTGCAGTGATGTTAATCCTTTTTTATATAGGGTTTTAGTCGCTTTAAAGTTTTTATTAAGGGAGATAAACTGTTTTTTTAGTGAAAGATACCGCGATGTCATATCGGAGAGGCTTATGGAGTCTATAAGTGCAATGGGTTGATTTTTAACGACCTTATCTCCGGCTTTTACAAAGTACTTTTCTATGTGCCCGTCAAGCAATGACATAACAGATTGTTTTGCGTTCGAGAGTTGAATGATTTTCGCGTTTACATCGATTGAGCGTGCGAATTTGTGTTTTTTTACCAGATCGACGGGTATATCGTTTGCAAGTAGATTTATCGTCATAAGCGAAAGTATTAATATTTTATTCATTGTAAACCCCTGTTAGATAATTTTTTAGTATATTGTTTTTATAAAATTTCATCTCAATTTCAATTTTTTGTTTTTTTGTCTGAATAAGACGGTTTTTTAGATCTTGAAGCTGAAGAAGATTTATATTTGCTATTTTGTATCCCTCTTGAAATATTTTTAGCATGCTATGCTCTTGACGCAACAGATTTTTTACATTTTTTTGCATCTTTTTAAGAAGAGCGTTTTCTTTTTCAATTTTGTTTAATTGTAAAGTCACTCTCTTTTTTAGCTGTGAGAGTAAATATCTCTCTTTTTGGATTTCAAGTTTGGCTATCTCTTTTTCTTGTGATTTTTGATTTAAAAGAGCTAGTGGCATACTGATTCCGACTCTGTAGATGTTTTGTTCGGGTTCTTTTTCATACTCGCCGTTTAACGAAAACGATTTTAAGATTTTAGTATCTGTTTTTGATTTTATACTAGCGATCCGCTTGTTTAATTCGTACAGAGCGATTTCCGGATTTATACCGCTTTTATTAGCGGCTAAAAACTTGTAGTTTGTGTCTAAATCTATTTCATGAGTTATTTTTGACTCAAACAATAGATCATAGTAATTTTTTATTTTTTCTAAAAGAAGCATCTGTTCATTTTGCTCACTCTGCCTATATGACAATTTAGCTTGTAAGAAACTGGATTTCGATATGCTGCCGGCTTCAAATCTAGCCTTTGAGATTTCGTATATTCTCTTTGCGATTTTCGTCTCTTCTTTCGCAAGATTATATAAAGCGGTTTTTTGTATATAATCCACATACTTAAAAGAGATCCCTTTAATTATATGAGCTCTTAACAGCTTGTGTTTTGTGTTAGCTTTTTCGACCTTTAATTTCGCAAGCTTTCTTAGTCTGTTTACGAACGAGGGCATCGGGATATCTTGTGATAAGTTTACAAAATATCCGTTTTCATCTTTAAATTTAGAGACACCCAAGTCTAATTGCGGATTTTCGAATCTCGTTAGTGTCTGAACTTTTTGTTCAATTTGTTTTATATTTATTTCTGAAGCTTTAAATTTTGCATTTTGAGAGAGAGTCTCTTTTATAAACTCTTCATAAGAAAATGCGCTAACTTTTACAAACATAAAAAAAGAGATTAAAACAATTTTAATCATGTTTTTCCTTTTTAATAATTTTTCCGTTTTTTGCATCGATGACAAGATCAAATGATCTCGTTTTTACATAATAAAAAAGCGATCTACCAAGATGTTTGAGTTTTACGGATTTTATTTTTTTTCCTGTTTGCTCAATCGTGATTTTTTCAACACTTTTTTCATTTATGCGATTTAACCTTTTTAATCTTTGTGTACTTTTTTGCACATAAAGAGGTTTTTGACTATAACCGTGTATTGATCTGTGCTCAACCGGCGTTATGTTTTTATGGTCGGTACATGCGCTAACAAGCACAGATACCGCTATTAACATTATTTTGACATACATGCGTATATCCTTAAAATTTATTTAATATATTTACTATTTGTTTTATCACTACATCAAAAATTAATAATATTTGTCGGTGCGGTGATAAATATACAGACGAGTTGTCTGACAATAGATTTAAGCTATAGGGGGTTTTAGAAAGTCTTTATCTATATGTATAGGATAGATAGAGGGATTGCTTTTAGGTGATAAAGATGGTCGTTTCGTAGTTTTAAATGTTATATAAAACGGTAAAATATATGGTGCATGATAAAAGCATAGACCATTACATTTATCGTTTTTATCATTGTGATTTGTCTCAAAAGAGTTTAAGATATCGTTATGCGAGAGTGTTGTTAACTCACACTCCGCATACACATCTTTATCTATAGCTATCGCATACTCATGAAAAATCGAGAAGCTTATAGCAAACAATAGTATAAACGAGATTAGTCTATTCTTTTTCATAATACGCAATTATACTTTATACTCCATAAAGCAAACTTAATCAGCCTTTTAAAAGTTTTATAAATATATAGCAAAATTTATGCCATGAATTAAATTAGCTCTATTTGTCAAGTATCTCTATTTTTGCGTTTTTTCTCAATCTTTTCATAAGAGAATCCATCTTTTTAATTGTCTCTCTCTCTTGTAAAAATTTACGAATAAAATCTCTTGATTCTTCGTATGAAGCGGTTCTCGCTTCTCTCTTCTCT
>JALWKJ010000204.1 GCA_027081495.1 Campylobacterales bacterium
GTTTTTTATAATACTCTTTTAGAGTTTTTTTATCTATACGCATTTTAAAATCTATTTTTTTAAAATCCGATTTCGCTTTTTTTACAAGAAGGCGGAAAATCTCTTCATCGTTTAGATGAAGATTTCTCAAAAGAGCTTCTTTAAATATTTTTTTATCGAGAGTTAATTTTTTGACTAAAGCCTCAAATTCGGATATTGTCGGTTCTTTATCGTATTTTTGTATCCAAAATGATCTCAAATGTTCTATTTCACTCTCTAAGATGATTATTTCGGCGTTTGGTTGTTTGTTTCGTTCGAAAATCGAAAAGATTGCATAAAAAATAAAAGCCGCGAAAAAAAAGTGAAAAAGCGGATCTTTTATAAATTTCATCGATACCCTCTTTTGTTTTTATAAATATCAGCACAAAGAGTACCTAAATAGATAAAGATTTCACTCTTTTAGTCGATATTTTATAGATATTTATTTGGACTTTGAGATTTAAAATGAAAAAGGAGATTTTTCGGTGCAAAAAAGTAAAAACCATTTTTATAAATCTCTTTTTTTTATAAATGTACTATTTTTAAGCGCTTTATCGCTTTTTGCAAATATAAATTACGACAAAGCGATCAATCTTGCAAGAGACGGCGATATACAAAGCTCCCTAAAAGAGTTAAATAGACTATATAAAAAGTATCCAAACGATAAAAAACTGCTTTATGACTATATAACCGTTTTAGGATGGGGAGAGAGGGATAAAGAGGTTTTAAAGATGGCTTTAAAGGTTGATTTTAACGACTCTCCCTCCTATCTCATTCAAACCGTCGCAAAATCCGCAAGAAATCTAAAAGAGTATGAAAAAAGCGCCAAACTTTATATAAAAGGCGCTAAAAGATTTCCAAACAACGAGCAGTTTTATATCGGTCTCTCTTTGGTTTTAAAAGATATGAAAAGATACGAACTATCTCATCGCGTCTTGGAAAAAGCGATAAAAAAATTTCCGAATAATTTAGAATTAAAATTTATAAAAGCGGCTCTATATGAAGAGCAAAACGACTTTTTTGACGCAATGAGAATATATCAAAAACTACTCTCTAACGATAAAGTTAAAAACAGAGTCGTCGTAAAACTAGTAGGAACGCTTAGAAGATTGAAGATGCCTTGGCTTGCTCAAAAATATATACGAAAATATCCAAAACTTTTCGATGAAGAGACAAAATACGCCGTAGAGACGGATCAAGCCGCTTTCAAGCTTAGATGGGCGACAAAAGGTTATCATAAAGAGGGAGACTATTCATATATAAAAGACGCGCTCGTAAAAATTGACGATGTCATTAAAAAACTTCAAAAAGAGAGAACGAATCTCAAAAAAAGTAAAAGGCTGCAAAACGCCTGGTTTGATAAAATGATCGCTCTTGAGGCTATCGGAAAAAAAGACGAGGTTATAGACATATACGAGTATTTGAAAAAAAGCGGAGTAGATATGCCTTATAATATCTTAAATATTGCGGCGGATGCTTATCTTTTTGTAAAAAAACCGAAAATTGCCAGAGAGATTCTATATGAGTCTTTGAGAAAAAAACCGCAAAATTTTGAAACGAAAGTTTTACTCTTTTATACATATAGCGACAACTATGACATGAACGAAGCGATTAAGCTTGCCGAAAAATTAGATAAAGAGCAGCTTCCGAAAATTTGGGATAAAAATCATTTATATAAGATCGAAAATCCCCAGAAAGTGGAAGCGGCTCTTTTGAGAATACTCTCTTATGAATATAGCGGTTATATGAATTATTCTCAAAAAGAGCTTGAATCGCTGGTTTTTAAAGCTCCCGGCAATAGATGGTATAGAAATGCCCTCGCAAGGCTCTATTACGATAGAGGATGGTACGACAAAGCAAAAGAGCAGTTTGACATAATTTTAGGAATAGATAAGAAAAATTTCGACGCCAAAGCGGGCAATATTTTAGTTGATATAAAGAAAAAAAGATATAAAAAAGCGGCTCTTGCTTTAAAAAATCTATCCTTAAAATACAAATACAAAGAAGATGATATAAAACGCTTAAAAAAAAGTTGGCTTGAAGATACTAAAAATAGCTTTTTCATACAAAGTTCATACGGTAGAAATCTGCAAAACTCAAATAGGGGAGGATCGGACGATTATGAAATTTTTGCGAAATATACCGCCCCTTTGATAAATTATAAATATAGACCTTACCTTTTTAGCAATTTTGCCCGTAGCGGTTTTTATGCTCGGTTTTTAAACAACAGACGATACGGAATCGGTTTGATTTATGAAAACAGCGATATATCTTTAGATGCCAAAGCGGCGTATAACGAAACATACATAAGCTCTTTCGCACCATCTTTTGATTTGAATTGGAAGGCGGACGATAGAGTATCTTTTAGTATGGGCGGGGCGTATTTTTCGGACGACACGCCTCTTAAAGCCATAGCTTACGGTATTAGAGCCGATAGTTACAAAATAGGAGCGAAATATAGAGGTAGTGAATCTTTTGAAAGTTCATTCGAGTATCAAAGAATGGATTTTCAAGATAACAATAACAGAGATATAGTGAGTTTTAGACTCTTTGATCGGTTGGTTTTTGGACCTTACTATAATCTCGACGCTTTCGTTTATGCCGGCGGCATGAAAAACAGCGGCGGCGATTTGGTAAGTTATTATAATCCGAAAAAAGATTTTTATTTCTCTTTTGAAGCTAAAAATATCTGGAATCTCTATAACTTTTACGATTTTTATATAAAACAGATTGTAGGCGTGGAAATCGGGAATCATTGGGAGAGAGTTTACGGCTCGAATATGACGGGTTCTTTACTTTTTTCTCAGGAGTGGAGTTTAAATGAGGATTTCGGTTTTGATTTTGGATTTTATAGAAAAAGAGCTTCGTATGACGGTGAAATCGAGTATGCGAATATATTGTTTTTAAATATAAACGGAAGCTTTTAAATGAAGATTTTGAAGATTTTATCTCTTGTATTGATTTTAAATCTACATCTGACAGCAAGCGAGCTTTTTTTGAAAAAAAATAGTTTTCAAATACTCTGTTACCATAATGTAGTCGATAAAATAGTCGATACGAAGATCATGAGTATAACGACCGATCAACTTATAGAGCAGTTTAAATGGCTTAAAGCAAACGGTTATAATATTATAAACATCGACGATATTTTAAAAGCGAAAAACGGAGAAAAAGATCTTCCCCAAAAAGCCGTTTTGCTTACTTTCGACGATGGTTACAAGAGTTTTTATACAAGAATATATCCGCTTTTAAAACTTTTTGATTTCCCGGCTGTTTATGCGCTCGTGGGCAGATGGATGCAGACTCCTTTGGGAGAAGATATACTCTATGGAAATACTCTTCGTCCTAGAGAACTTCTTTTAGATTGGGATGAGGTCAACGAAATGATACGATCCGGATTGGTTGAGATAGCTTCACACTCATATGACAGTCATCACGGTATTATCGCAAATCCTCAGGGAAATCTGCAACCGGCTCTTACGACGCTGAAGTTCGATCCAAAAACAAGAAGATACGAGAGAGTCGATGAGTATATCAAAAGAGTAGATTTTGATATAAAAAAATCGAGCGATGTGATTTACAAATATACCGGATATAGAGTAAGAGCCATCGCTTGGCCTTACGGGGCTTATAATGCCATCGTTCAGAAAATCGCCCGAAAGTACGGCATGAATTTGACCTTAACGCTTGATGACGGCGTCAACACTCCAAAAGATATCGCGGCGTTAAAACGCATACTCATAGGTAACGCGTCGGGATTTAAAACATTTTATTGGAGTATGAAGGAACCCGGTTTTTCGCCAAACCGATCTTTGTTTATAGATATCGACGATATATATGACAAAGATGCTAAAAAGGCAAATGAAAAACTTGGAAAAGTCATAGAAAAGATAGCGAAACTAAAGATTTCTACCGTAGTGCTCAAAGCTTATAGCGATGTCGATAACGACGGTTTTGCCGATTCGCTATATTTCCCGAATTCGGTTTTACCGATGAAGGCGGATTTGTTAAATCGAGTCGCTTGGCAGTTAAAAAGCAGAGCGAAAATAGACGGGGTATATGTTCGAATGCCTTTAAGCGCATT
Organism: Campylobacterales bacterium; assembly: GCA_027081495.1. GTDB lineage: Bacteria > Campylobacterota > Campylobacteria > Campylobacterales > QNZT01 > QNZT01. Next base: position 4,103 of record JALWKJ010000204.1, read on the forward strand.
TGAATTTCATGACAAAAAATTTTCCGTTACAAATAATAAAGGCGACATAAAAAAGATCAAACAGATCTATTTCGATATGGCAAAACAGAGCTTTTTTGAAGGCGTGTTATTTGATATAACTCAAAAAACGGATTACACGGACGCTAAGACATTGATTAAAACGGCGGATATTTTAAAAAAGAAGATGCGTTATTTTACAAAAGAGATTACATTGGGCGTTTTGATGGATATGAAAAGAGTTTTTTCTTTAAACAAAAATGATCTTAAAAAGATTTTGACGACTTTCGATCATACATTTATAGATATGAAAACTATGCCCAAAGATAAACGAGCTTCAAAGAAGAGACTTTTGGAGTTGATTAAAAAAGTGCGTATTTTTACGGGCGCGCTGCAAAAGTGTGATTTTGTTTTTAATGAAAACAGAGGCGATTTTTTATATCAGTCCAAACTGCTTCTTGTAAACAAAGCCGTAAATTTATCATATAAACCGGGTAATTTCGTAAAAGAGTCCGATGGAGCGAAACTTGCCGCTCTAATTGATCTTCTTTCGCTTAAAGATTCACCGTTTGAATAAAGAAGAGATGATGAATTTTATAACACTATTTTTTCAGGAATTTTTTCTGCTTTTATCGGATACGCTCTCCGCATTTATCTATTTTTATCCTTTTTTTATGTCTTATATTTGGATAAGCGGGGCGCTTTATTACTATTATAAATGGGAAAAAAAAGAGATAAATATGACTTCGCCGCCGTCGCTTGACGAGTATCCTATGGTCTCGATCGTCATTCCATGCTATAACGAAGAGGAACATATAAGCGAAATAATCGAACATATGCATCTTATAAATTATCCAAATTATGAAATTATTGCCGTAAACGACGGAAGTAAAGACAAAACGGCGGAAATTTTAAGAGATTTGATGAAAAAAAGCGACAAGTTAAGAGTTATAGATTTTATAAAAAATCAAGGAAAAGCAACCGGTTTAAATATGGCGGCTATGGTTTCAAAAGGCGAATATCTCATCTGTATCGACGGCGATTCCATACTCGAACCCGATGCGATACTTTGGATGATGCGTCATTTTCTTGACAATCCAAGAGTGGGAGCCATTACCGGTAAACCTAAAATCAGAAATAGATCGAGTATTTTAGGTAAGCTTCAAGTCGGAGAGTTTTCAGCGATAATAGGAATGATAAAAAGAGCCCAGAGTATATACGGTAAAATTTTCGCGGTTTCGGGAGTCGTAACGGCTTTTCGAAAAGCCGCGCTTCATGATGTCGGATACTGGAGTACCGATACGATCACCGAAGATATAGACATATGTTGGAGGCTTCAGATAAGACACTGGAGTATAAAATTTGAACCTCATGCGATGTGCTGGATTCTTATGCCCGAAACCGTCAAAGGTCTTTGGAAACAACGGGTTAGATGGGCTCAAGGCGGCGCCGAGGTTTTATTTAAATATCCTCATATTTTTGATTATAAAAGACAACGCAGAATGTGGCTTGTATATATAGAGTATTTAGCCAGCATTACTTGGGCGTTTTCTATTATTCTTGCCATCGTTATGTGGATAGGCGGCGAAGTATTTAGTTTTCCTTTGGGATTTAACAACGCGTCGGTATATGGGGTAATGCTCGGTCTTACTTTCATGACCCAGTTTTTGATAAGTCTTTATATCAGTTCCCGCTATGAAAAGGGGCTTGGCAAGTTTTACTACTGGCTTATATGGTATCCCATAGCTTATTGGATAATTATCGCGACGACTTCCGTAGTGGGATTTATAAAAGCGATCAAAAGAGACAAAACCCAAAATGCCGTCTGGGAAAGCCCCGACAGAGGCGTGTAATCATGAAGTGCGAGAGAAATAAAGAACATCTTATCATAAACAAAAAACTGACTCTGTCATATCGCGTTAGAGACGCGATTTTGACATTGATGCTTTGGGGCGTGTGGATATATATATTTTATCCTCTTTTTGCCTTGATATGTTGGAAGTTTTTTGGCGTCAATATCTTTTTTGGTCATGAAAAAGTTTCCCAGATAAACAGATTTGCCGAAGTTTTAAAAGATTTTTGGATCTATAGTACTACTATCATAATATTTTTGTCGCTCTCATTCGTGGGATGGGGGTATTATAATAAAAAAAGATTTTCGGCAAAAAGAAATAAAAGGCGAAATACCCCAAAACCCATTAGTTCTAAAATGCTTGCCGACTCACTTCGCGTCGATCCAAAAGCGATAGATATTTGTAAAAAAACAAGATATATACAGATATATCATACAAGCGATCAACCGTCTTCTACAAAGAGCGTTTTTAAACCCGTCGATAATTTAAAAAACATAAGCAGCGTAAATCTCTTTTTTAGCGATAACTGGGGAAAAATTCGTGAAGAATCTAGTTTTGGATACACGCATCTAAAGAGCTCTACGCCACAAATAAACGACGGTTAAAAAACTTTATACTTACTTTTGTGTTTTTTTCGCTAAAATGCCTTCAAAAAGAAAAGGTATATAGTATGAATATCATTACGGGCAATGTCTGGAAATTCGGTGATAATATCGATACGGATTTGATTATCGCCGCGCGTTATCTAAATACCTCCGATCCGCACAAACTCGCTTTACATGTTTTTGAAGACGCGGATGCGGAGTTCGTTTCGAAATTTAAACCCGGAGACATTATAGTCGCCGGTGAAAATTTCGGTTGCGGAAGCAGTCGAGAACATGCCCCGATCGCTTTAAAAGCCGCCGGAGTGAGCGCGGTTGTCGCAAAAAGTTTCGCAAGGATTTTTTATCGAAACGCGTTTAATATGGGGCTTGCGATATTCGAGTTAAAAGAGTGTGATGAAATAGGCGAAGGCGATTTGATAAAGATAGACCTTCAAAGCGCGAAGATAGAAGATTTGACAAAAAAAATATCTTTTTCGTTTACTCCCATTCCCCCGTTTATGCAAGAGCTTATAAGCTGCGGGGGGCTTATAAATTTTGCCAAATCACAGATGATGGGGGAGGGCGCTTAAATGTCGAAAAAATATAAAATAGCCGTCATTAAAGGCGACGGAATCGGTCCGGAAATCGTCGATGAAGCGATCAAAGTTCTTGACGCTCTTGCGTCCGTATGCGATTTTGATTTTAAATATGATGAACTTTTGATGGGCGGAAACGCATATGATATTACCGGCGATCCTCTGCCTCAAGAAACCATAGACGGCTGTTTGGAAGCCGACGCCGTTCTTTTTGGAGCTATAGGCGGTGAAAAGTGGGACTCTCTTTCTAAAGAAAAACGACCCGAAAGCGGACTTCTTAGACTTAGAAAAGAGCTTGATCTTTATGCGAACTACCGTCCCATTAAAGTATATGACGAGCTTATAGATGCGAGCAGTCTTAAAAAAGAGGTCGTTGAGGGGGTCGATCTTCTCGTCATGAGAGAGTTAACCGGCGGAATCTATTTCGGAGAACCTAGAGCCGTTGAAGAGAACAGAGCGTACAACACGATGGTTTACACAAAAACGGAGATAAAAAGAATTGCGAAAGAAGCGTTTGAAGCCGCCATGAAGAGAGGAAAAAAGGTTTGCTCCGTTGACAAAGCGAATGTTTTGGAAGTTAGCGGGTTTTGGAGAGAGATTGTCGAAGAGGTCGCAAAAGATTATCCCGAAGTCTCTTTGACTCATATGTATATAGACAACGCCGCGATGCAGTTAGTTAGAGATCCAAAACAGTTCGATGTTATTTTAACGGGAAATATTTTTGGGGATATCTTAAGCGATGAAGCCAGTATGTTAAGCGGTTCTATCGGGCTTTTGCCGTCTGCCAGCGTCGGTGGAAAAGTAGGATTATACGAGCCGATTCACGGTTCGGCTCCGGATATCGCCGGACAGGGTATAGCAAATCCCATAGCGACGATCGCAAGCGCTAGTATGATGCTTCGTTTCGCGTTTGGAGAAATCGAGGCCGCGGATAAAATACAAAGCGCGATAGAACAAGTCTTGAAAGAGGGATATAGAACCAAGGATATCGCCGATTACGGAGCAAAAGAGATCTGTTCGACGACCGAGTTGGGTTCATACATAGCAGAGTATGTTTCAAAAAGCAAATGAGTACCGTAACGCTTGCCAAAATCTATGAAAAACAGGGTCATTTAGCCGATGCGCTTGAGATTTATGAAGAGCACCTAAAGAGGGATCCCGATAATCATGAGTTAAAAGACGCCGTAAGAAGATTGAAGCGCATAAATACGAAAGCGCTTAAATATTTTATGGGAATGCATAAAAAAGAGCAGTTTGAAAAATTTGAAAGGTGGCTGGCAAAATCATGGAATTAAGAGAACTGGTATTATCCACGCTTTGCGAAATAGATGAAAAGATAGAGCAAAAAAAAGAACTTATCGATGAATCGGACAAAAATAAGAGCGATTTGAACGAATCTAAAAACGATTCTTTTAAAATGACAAATATCCATAGAAGCGATGATGAGATTGCTTTTTTAAAGCATACCAAAGAGAGGCTTGAAGTATTGTTCGAAGGATTGAAATCTGATGAAATCAACTCTTATGAGCAAAAATTGGAAATCACTTTGAAGTACCTTCAACTTCTTCTTTCTCAAGTCGATCAAAGATTAGCGAGTAAAAATTGAGTGAATATATATTAAAGATAGATTCATCGGACGAAAAAGGATTGATTTATAATATAGCCGATGTGATTTATAGAAATGATTTAAATATTGAAAAAAATCACGAATTTGTAGATCTGGAAAATAGAAAGTTTTTTTTTCGCGCAAAAATTTTGGGAGATATTGATATAACCCTGCTCAAAGATGAATTAAAAAATGTTTTACCGTCTGACGCAAATATATATCTTGGAGTAAGAAGGGCTAAAAATATCATTTTAATGGCTACGAAAGAGTCTCACTGTTTAGGCGATATTTTACTTAAAAACTATAGCAACGAACTTTTCGCAACCGTTCAAGCAGTTATCTCCAATCATGACTATTTAAAAGATTTGACAAAAAAGTTTGATATTCCATATTTTTTCGTATCGGCGGAAAATATCGACAGAGCGGATCATGAGAGAAAAATTAGAGATATATTAGAAGAGTTCAATCCCGATCTGATCGTATTGGCAAAATATATGCGTATTCTCTCAAGCGACTTTGTTTCAAGATATAGAAATTCCATCATAAATATTCATCACTCGTTTTTGCCGGCGTTTATCGGTGCGAATCCTTATAAGCAGGCGCACCAAAGAGGCGTGAAGATCATCGGCGCGACCGCTCATTTCGTAACGGACAATCTTGACGAAGGTCCGATAATTTCCCAAGATGTCATACATATAGATCATGAATACGGATGGAGGGATATGCAAAAAGCCGGTAGAAATGTCGAAAAAGCCGTTCTTTCAAACGCTCTTGATTTAGCGCTTGAAGATCGAATATTTATTTACGGAAATAAAACGGTTATTTTTTGATGTTCAATGTCGTTTTGGTTCATCCGCAGATTCCTCAAAATACGGGAAGTATAGGCAGAATATGCGTAAACGCGGATGCGTCGCTGCATATAATAAAACCCATCTCGTTCGATCTTAGCCAAAAAGCGCTTAGACGGGCGGGGCTTGATTATTGGAAATATCTCGATGTAAAAGTTTGGGAGAGTTTAGAAGATTTTTTTGACTTTTACTCAAATAAGTCGGATCGTTTCTTTTTTTGTACTACAAAAAGTAACAAACCCTACTTTAAAGCCGATTTTCAAAAGGGCGATTTTCTTCTTTTCGGCAGTGAAACTACGGGACTTCCCGAAGAGTTGATGCAAAAAAATCCTAACAATAAAATTACGATCCCAATGGGTAAAAACGGAAGAAGTCTTAACCTTTCGGTAGCCGTCGGAATTGTTTTATATGATGCTATCCGGCAAAATTTTCTTTAACTACATATAATTTTTTTTAACTTTTGGTCGATAATACTTTTAGAACTATAAAAGGTGGTTGCTATGAAAAAAGTATTTATCGTGCTGGTTTTGATGATTTCTATCGTCGTTGCCGATTCAAATGTCGTATATGAGAACGATTTTGATTCGGGTTTGGGCGACGAGTGGAGAACTCTTAAAGCTTTTGGAGGTTTTACGCCCAAATTATCAGACGATAGATTGCGGCTAACTAATAGAAATCATGATTTAAGTACCGCGGTTACGCTAGATTATGAATTTCCGACCGAAAATAATAAATTCGTACTTGAATTTGACTATTATTCCTACGGCGGCTGTTTTGATAACGATAACTATGTTCTCTCTTCAAACGGCGCGGGAAAATGGGGAGCCGACGGAACCGCGATAATACTTTTTGACTCAACCGCAGGACCTATTCCAAGAGTCGGCGCAAGCGGAGGTTCTTTAGGATATGCAAACGGAAATATAGGTCTCGTTGACGATACTTATGTACAGCAGCCCGGTTTCCAAAAAGCTTGGCTTGGAATCGGACTTGATGAATTCGGAGCGTTTTCAAACAACTCCGAAAGCAGAAGAGATATAAACGGACATACAAAATCAGATAAATATATCGACGGCGACGAATCTCCAAATAGTATCGCTATTCGCGGAGCCGCGGCGAGCGGTTATAGACTTATAAAGTTAAAAACCAATCTAAATAAAAAAATTGCAAGACAATCCGTTAAAAATAACGGTCATTTAAAACATAATGCCAACAAAAGTTACTACAGCGGGAGATACAGACTTACGGTTGACAGCACGCAGCAAGATCATCTATATATAAAACTCGAGAGAAAGACTTCAAAAAACGGAGCTTATCATGTCGTCATCGGAGAGTTTGACGCGATGGATCCGCAGTATCATCAAGGAGGCAAGCCCGAAAAGTTTCGTCTTGCCTTTTCTTCCGGTACCGGAGGAGGGTGTAACAACCATGAGATCGACAATGTAACCATCTACGGTTTAGGCGCCGCATACAATCCAAACGATCCGGTGCATATTTCCATAGA
>JALWKJ010000205.1 GCA_027081495.1 Campylobacterales bacterium
ATCATCCATGATCTCTCCTTTATGCCGTTGCTGTTATATTTGTATGGTTTTTAGAATTAATAGCTTTTGATATTTCCGAGTAAAAAGTAGCGGCGTCGAATTTTGTCAAATAAGCTTCCGCACCGGCTTCTTTACCTCTGATATCACTGAAGTGATCACTTATGGACGAGTTGAACACTATGGGGATATTTTTTAATCTTTCATCGTTTTTTACATGCGATGCGAAATGAAAACCGTCCATTTGCGGCATCTCTACATCGCTTACGATGATTTTAAGTTCATCTTCGATATTTTCTCCAAATATACTAAGAAGCTCCTGTAGTTTTTGAAGACCCTCTTTGCCGTCTTGCGCTTCGACTACATTAAAGCCCATTTTTTGCATAGCCTCTTTAACTATTCTTCTGGCTGTTGAACTATCGTCAAGTATCAAAGCCGTGCCGGAAAACTGCTCGATTTGTGTCGTAACTTCGGTTGAAGGAGTATAAAGACCGATCTCTTCTATGATGCTTTCAAGATCTAAAATCAAAAGAACTTCATCGTTTTCTATCTTTGTAACCCCAGTAATTCTAGTTTGCGAAAAAGGGCCGCTTTGTGCGGACGAGAATGACGCCGATTCTATATCTCCCCAGTTGACTCTTCTGATTCTTCTTGCTTCATGAACTACAAAACCTATGAGAATATTATTGAATTCGGTGATAATAACTCTTTTGTGAAGCATTACATCTTCCGGTTCTTTAGCATTCATCCATCTTGCCAGATTGATCACGGGTATGACCACGCCTCTTAACTCGAAAATTCCGTCGATATATTCGGGAGCTCCCGGAAGTTCCGTCAATGTCGGAAGTTTTATAATCTCTCTAACTTTTGCGACATTGACGCCATAAACACCCTCATATGTTTTTCCGTTTTCTTCTTTTACAAGGCGAAAATCGACCAGTTCCATTTCATTTGAACCGACTTTTAAGATGTTGTCATCATTCATGTTTTATCCCCTTTCATACGCTTCTTTGAAAACAATTTTATCGGTGAAGGATATTTTGTAATAACTTTTATCGCATGCAAAAGAGGAAAAGTTCTTGTATTTGAAGGATTCAAATGCAAATTCCCTGTTTTGATGATGGTGCCCTTCACAGACAAAATCAATTTTACTTATCCCTATATCGTACTTTTGGATTTTTTGTTTAATATTTTCATAAAAAAATCGATCTTTTTTGCATAAGAATTTGTTTTTTTGTTTTGTGAGAATAGATTTGGAGATTGTATGACCTAAAATCAGATCAAGAAGATTAAGGAGTGTAAGAATGTAACGGTTACGAATGAATTTCGTATAGTGCAGATATGCGTCGTCTTCGAAGATATCGCCGTGCGATAGTAAAATCGTACGATCTTTAAAATGCCACGAAGAGGGTTGTTCTTTTATGGGTATAACTCTAACTTGCGGAAAAATTTTTTTTAAATTAAAATCATGATTTCCTTCAAAATAGATGATATCGATCTTTTTTGATAGTTTGTTGATCAAATTTATCGTCTTTTGATACCGTTTTTTCGTATAAACGATCTCTCCGATAAGAAGATCGAACATATCTCCCATCAAAAAAAGTTGAGGACATTTTATTTTATTTCGTTCTATCTTGACTAAAAAACGATAAAACCCGTCTCTTTTTTCATTATCATGAGAGTCGGAAATAAATAGCGCGCCCTCTAAAATTTTGTTCATATTGCGGTGGATATAAACGGTATGCCCAGCTCTTCTTCATATCCGCACATAAGGTTTGCGTTTACGACGGCTTGCGAGGAAGCTCCTCTTAATATATTGTCTATGGAAGAGTTTATGTAGAGTTTTTTGTTTTGACATTTTACGAAAATATCGCAAAAGTTCGTGCCTTTAGGGGAGTTTATATCGACGGGCTCATCAAAAATTCTTATAAATTTTTCATTTTCGTAAAACTCTTGTAAAACTCTTTTCGCATCTATCTCTTCATTTAAAAGCATATAAGAGTCTATCATCTCTCCCGCGGTAACCGGTATTAGATGAGGAACAAAATTTACATCGAAATCTTTTGAGCCAAAGAGCTTTAATTTTTCCGCAATTTCAGGCTGATGGCGATGAGTTAATGGGTTGTAGGCAAACAGATTTTCATTTATAGTTACAAAGTGGGTATTTGAGATACATTTTTTTCCGGCTCCCGAAACTCCACTTTTTGCGTCGATAAAAATAGGAAAATTTTCATCTATATATTTTACGAACGGTAACAATCCCAAAAGCGCGGCGGTCGGGTAACATCCCGGATTTGCTATAAGAGAACTTTTTTTTATTTGATCTTTGTAAAACTCCGGCAGACCATAGACGGCGTCTTTTAAATGTTCTTTATCTTCATGTCGGCAATAATGTTTTTCATATGTCTCAAGCTTGAGTCTATAATCGGCGGAGAGATCGACCACTTTTACGCCAAGCTCCAAAAGTTCTTTCGCAAATCCCATAGAGGCTTTGTGAGGAAGCGCCAAAAATGCCAGCTGCGCGGATTTTGCTATCTCTTTCGCATCCGCCTTTTTCACATCCGTCTCAAAAACCGACTTTAAAGAGGGATGAAGTTTTGTTA
>JALWKJ010000206.1:0-320 GCA_027081495.1 Campylobacterales bacterium
TTTTTTTCATAAATATATCTTCATCTTCGTCATTTTTGATCGAATGGTTTATCAAACCTTCGACCTGAGAGACAAGCGTGGTAACATTGTTATCCATAGCCGACAACTCTTTATGAAGATGAGCTATATCCTCTTTTGAGTGGATCTTGTTCGTCGTTTGAATATCTTTTCCAAACTCCTTTAAGGATATTTCGTATTTCTTTTGCCTGTTTTCAAGATTTTGAATCTCATCTAAAAATTTGACATATTTTTGTTTTGAAGCTTCATCTTCGTTAAAATCAATCGCCTCTTTAGCTAGATCTTTAGCCGTTTTTATCGCT
>JALWKJ010000206.1:330-2599 GCA_027081495.1 Campylobacterales bacterium
CCTTCGGCCGAAGCAAGAAGAAGTTCATATGTCATAACCTCCTCTTTTGAGATATTTTTCTCAAGTTTTATAACGCTTTTATTTAAAGGTATCTGATACCTTACCACCTCTTTCATCTCGTCGCCTATTGAGCTAAGCCCGCTATATGCGAGGATTCCTACGGTTAAAAGTAAAGTTATGATCAAAGATACCATCCCGATAATTTTCGTTGACAGATTCATAAAAAGCCTCCATAATTATAAAATAAATTTATTTTAAACTATATCGGCAGATTATAAAAAAACTTTACCGTGCTTATGTGATTTTCATCTCCTCGAAAAAATCGACTATCTCATCTTTGTCAACGATATTGTTTTCATCGGCATATATATTTCTTTCAAGCTCTTTTAAACGATCTTTTATATAATCGTATCTACTTGCGTAAGGAAGCAGCAGTTCATATAACTCTTTATCGTTTTTTGCCCTTTTGATGCGCGTTATTACGGGTTTTTTCTCTTTTTTCTCTTTTTTCGGTATATACTCCAAAAAAGAATATGTCAAAACGCTTCCGATCAAAATTCCGACAAAAAGATAGATATATCCGTTATAGGAGTTATCGCTTTTTTGTTTTAAAGCAGCGGGGTTTTGGAGATTTTTTGCCTCTTTTTCTATCTGCTTTGAAGTTTCGATCTTAGAGACGCTCTTGTTTTTAACCGCGCCTTTTACTTTTATATTGATCGCAGCGGTTTTCTTTAAAACTCTTTTTTGCTTATTTTTATCGAAATATTCAAACTCCAAAGAGGGAATCGTAAAATCATGATCTGCGATTATCGCGGTTTTTTGGGTAAACCTTCCTACATATTTGCCGTTTTTTAAAGTCGATTCAATCTTTGGCTCATCCGAATAGACCACCGCATCGGGTATATCTATCTCGAACTTTTTTATATCGTCTATATTTCCTTCGCCCTCTATTGTAACGGTTAAATTTACCGGCTTACCCGCGTTTATCTCTTTTTTGTCAACCTCGGCTTTTATACTAAAATCTCCATATACTTCAAGATTACCCGGAAGCGGCTTTACATGAAGTTTTTGCTCATTTGAAAAAATCTTCTTCCACTCTAGCGAAGAGATAAACGAATTAAAAAACGGATCGTCGAAAAATGGATCCGAAAATCCTCCCATAGAGTTTCTTCTTTTGACTCTTTTACCGATATTTGCGACAACCGCGGGAATGGTATAATCTCCGGCTTTTTGCGCAAAAAGCAGATAACTATATGTAGTTACTTCATAATCCCCCTCCAGCGAATGTTTAGATCCTTTTATCTCTTTTACCCAAAAATTTTCCAGTTTCGGCGGCGATAGTTCTATTTTATCCGCTTTTGCTCCTCTTTTTTGTTTAAAAATCAAATCAAGCCTTACGCTCTCTCCGACTCTGATGTTGTTTTTTTCGAGCTTCATTCTCAAAATAAAAGGCGACGACGCCGTTGAAGCCGTCGGTTTTACCACTTTTACTTCAAGCGGTTTCGTTTTATAAACTTTAGAGTCAACAACGACGCTAAAGGGCGGAATTTTAATACTTTTTTTAGGCGCGATCGTATAGCTTTTCGAACGACTCCCGGAGATTTTGCCGTTTATGATCGTTGTGCTTTGGGAGTTTGAGACTCCAAGCACATCAAATCCTCCGATCTGTTTTATGTCGGGAAACTTCACGCTGTCGCCGTTAGCTTTGATCGTCAAGTTGACCGTATCTCCCTTATAAATCTCCGACTTATCTAACAAAGCCTCTACTTTTTGAGCAAACAGCGCTATTTGACATAAAAACAGCGCTATAGCTATCTTACCAAGGTTTAATTTCATCTTTTCTCTCTCCTTTTGTCGGAAGCTCCATCATAAGCGTATTTATGCCTCTTTGCTCCAACATTTTTTTATATTTTCTCTCCTGCATATCGGAGATGGGAACGGCTTTTTTTTGATCGTTCTTTTTTTGTTTTTTTTTTTGTTCTTTGTTTTGATTTTTCTTTCGCTCTTTTTTATCCTCTTTTTTCTCTTTAACGCTGTTTTTCTGTTTTTGCGTTTGATCTTTTCTCTTTTTCTCTTTTTTGTGATTTTTATCATCGGAGTTTTTATTTTGTTCTTTTTTATTTTTACTATCTTTTTGATCGTTCTTTTTTTGCTCTTTATTTTGATTTTTTTTATTTTGCTCTTTATTATTTTGTTTTTTGTTTTTATCCTCTTTTTTATCTTTTTTTTTTTGTTTCTTTTTTTGCTTTTTTTTCTCTTTTTTTTTTTT
>JALWKJ010000207.1 GCA_027081495.1 Campylobacterales bacterium
ATCCAAATCAACCGTCAAAATCGGAATTCAAGCGCCCAAAGAGACGCTTGTTTTAAGAGGCGAATTAAAAGAAAAAATCAAAAAAATAAATCAAGAAGCGACTAAAAGCTGGGATATAAACAAACTCCAAACTCTTAGCAAAAAGATAAACAGATGAAAAAAAAAGCTTATGCAAAAATCAATATTTTTCTAAAAATCATCGGTACTAAAGAAGATTATCATCTTATCTCTTCGAGGTTTGTTTTACTCAAAGATCTTTATGACGATATAGAGTTTATCAAAAAAGAAAAAAGTTCAAACTTTTTTGAATTAGAGGGGGATTTTGGATGCTCTTTAGAAAAAAATACGATCTATAAAGCTTACAACGCGCTTTTGGAAAATAGCGATCAAAAAAAAATCAAAGATTTTTTCCAAAATCACAAAGTATATGTCAAAAAGAGAATACCCGAATTTGCGGGATTAGCGGGAGGAAGCTCTGACGCGGCCTCTTTTATGATGCTTTTAAACAGCGTGCTGGATTTAAATCTTAGTAAAAAAGCCCTATCGGAAATCTCATCGAAAATCGGTTCGGATTTACCTTTTTTTATATATGGTTACAAAAGCGCCAATGTCAGTAAAACGGGAGAGAGCGTCGAAAAATTTGAAGAATCTCTTCCCAAATTTTCAACTTTTACTCCCGATATAAAATGCGACACCGCAAAAGTCTATCAAGAGTTTAGAAAAAATCATATATCAAAAATAGAAAAAAACCAAAAACTAGCTCAAAAACTTCGCTTTATGAAAAGTGAAGATATTTTAAAAGAGTTTGACGCAAAAAGCTTAAACGATCTTTTGGATCCCGCTCTTACACTCTATGGTGATCTCAAAAAACATCAAAAAGAGGGATGGTTTTTTAGCGGAAGCGGAAGCACTTTTTTCAAAATGGAGAATAGATGAAATCAAAAACCGTCGCTAGAAATAAAAAAGCGTTTCATGATTATGAAATTCTTGAAAAATATGAAGCCGGAATATCTCTAAAAGGGAGCGAAGTCAAAGCGCTAAGGGCGTCTCGCGTCAATCTAAAAGATAGTTTCGTAAAAATCATAAAAGGCGAAGCTTTTTTGATGAATACGCATATCTCATATACGGATACGACAAATCCTCATTTTAAACCTGACGAAACAAGAGCTAGAAAACTCCTTCTACACAAAAAGGAGATAGATAAACTCGCCCTAAAAACGACAAAAGAGGGATTGACTATAGTTCCTCTTAGCATCTACTTCAACCGCAAAAACATAGCAAAAGTACAAATCGCTCTCGCAAAAGGTAAAAAGCTTCATGACAAAAGAGAAACTTTAAAAAGAAAAGAAGCCGATAAAGAAGCCAAAAGAGCTATGAGAGACAAGTACTAGATAAAATTAAATCTTGTTTTGGCAAGCAAAAAATAGGTTTAACCTATTTTTTAAGCTCTCTGATTCTAGCGGCTTTTCCTCTTCTATCTCTTAGATAAAAGAGCTTGGCTCTTCTTATTCGACCTCGTCTTAATACGGTAATACTCTCTATACTGTCCGAATAGATCGGAAAAACCCTCTCTACACCAATAGAATTTGCTCCGATTTTTCTGACCATAAAAGTCTCGCCGACACCTTCGCCTCGTCTGGCTATACAAACGCCTTCAAAATTTTGAACTCTGGTTTTATCACCCTCTTTGATGATAACCGCGACTCTTAGAGTATCTCCGGCTCTAAAATCGGGGATATTTTTACTCTCTGTCTGTTTCGCTTCAAAAGCGTCGATATATCTGTTTCTCATTTTTTTCCCTCTAAATCTTTGATGTTTATTTTTTCATATAGATCTGGTCTAAAATATTTTGTCTTTTTTAATGACAACTCTCTTTTAAGAGAGCGGATTTTACCATGATCACCCTTTAAGTATTCTTTGATAATCGGTATCGTTTCATAAATAGGGGGTTTGGTAAAGGTTGGAGCTTCTAAAAGGAGATCTTCGTAACTCTCGCCCTCTAGCGATTTTTCATTCCCCAAAACACCTGGAATATTTCTACTTATAGCATCGCATATACATAAACTCGGCAACTCTCCTCCGGTCAAAATAAAGTCGCCTATACTAAAAACTTCATCTGCATACTTTTCTACGACTCTTTCATCTATACCTTCGTATCTGCCGCTAACTAATACTATATGTTCCTTTTTACTCAATCTTTTAGCGTCGTTTTGCTTAAAAGGTTTGGCGCAGGGAAGCATAAAAACGAAATATGCGTTTTTACTCTTTTTTTTTATCTCTTTTATAGCGTCTCCAAGCGGCTGAGCCGACATCACCTGCCCCGCTCCTCCTCCTGTTTGATATCTGTCAACTTTTTTATGTTTATCTTTGGTAAAATCTTTGGGATTGTAAAAATCTATCTCTATTAAATTTTGTTTTTTAGCGCGAAAGAGTATGGAGGCGCTAAAATAGGGCTCTACCAATTCCGGAAAAAGCGTAACGAAACTAAAACGCATCAACTCGCCTCTAAAATATCGTAAGCGTTTTTTGTATATATTACTCTTTTATCTTTTTCAAAGCGGTCTATATATGTAGGAATATAAGGAATAAAAAAACTTT
>JALWKJ010000208.1 GCA_027081495.1 Campylobacterales bacterium
TAATGTAGATGGGAAACTGCTTTATCTCAAGTTTGATGATGTACAACAAATGGTTTATGATGCTGTTATAAATAAGTAAATTTTAAGGTCGCTCAAATTTGTGTGTCCATATGAGAAACTCAGGAGGATATATCTGGAGTTTTTAAGATATCTTCATATTTATCGCCCTAAAAGCGTTTTTATAGCTTTACCTATCTTTGAAGAGCAAACGAATATCTTTTTATATAAGTCTTTTGAAAAAAAGAGTATCAAAGATCTGTTTATAGATCTTGCGAAAGAGGGTATGAAGTTTAAAATAGTTTTTATCGTAAAAAGATTGCAAGATTATAGTAATGAAAAAATGAGTACCGTTTTAAAACAATTGCAGGAGTTTGGATTTGAAATTTCGTTTGCGTCAAAAAGTGAAATCGAGAATCTTGTTGAGAGTTATGACTTTTTTTATACACAAAATAAAAACTTTGTGGTTAAAAAAAGTCATTTGCGAAATACGAAACGATTTATAGTAACTGACAGCAAAGAACAGACAAGAGATTCCATAATGGATTTTCAAAAAATAAACGAATACGGTTACAAATACGAACAGATACAAAAGAGTTCAAGTATCATTTGCGGTATCGATCCGGTGCTTCAAAAGCTTTTAGGAGTTTGGTATTTTTACTCTTACGGTAGTTTTGAAGATGAAAAAAATGAACCCGTATTATGGGAGACGAAAATCGAGATTAAACCCGATTATAGCATATCGTTGCAAATGCCAAATCGTGAGTCTTTGGATGGCGAATTGAAAGTATATAAAGAGCAAACTCTTATTTCCGTAAAGAGCCTACATGCGGAAGATACTACTTTTATGATACTTACAAACAGAAAAATAAAACCGATAATACCGATAATGATATACGCAAAGCAGCTACATAAAGATGCCGATATGACGGCGGTAGGGTTGATTTCAAGAGAACCTCTCTTTGCAAAAAACGCTAAAAAGCTTTTAGGAAAATATGAACATTGCGTTTTAAAGGTAAGCGCCGAATTTCAAGCAAAAATCGACGATTTTATATTATTACCGCACCAACTAAATATCTAAAAGTTTGATGTAGCAATTTCGTTCATAATCAAGACAGATTTTTGAAGGACTCGCCGTAGCGAATTCGAAAAAATCGGTAATACCTTATAATGTTTCATCCTCAAGCCAAGCAAGATAATTATCGTTTGCGTTCATGATTTCCGTCGCGATGATTTCCGGTATATCATATGTATGTAGAAGTTCTATCTGTTTTTTCACATCTTTAAAAAGAGAGGTTTTTGTTTTGATTTGAATGAGAAATTCCGATGAAGACTGAATTTTATTTTTCCAACGATAATGACTCGTTATGGGAATCATTTGAATACAAGCCGCCAATTTCTCTTCAAGCAGCGTTTGAGTGATGATATTTGCGGTTTTTTCGCAATTGATTGTAGTGGTTACGATGCAGTAAGGTTTTTTCATGCATAAACCTTATTTTTAAGTTATGGTATGGTGCGGATGAGAGGACTCGAACCTCCACGCCGTGAAGCACCAGATCCTAAGTCTGGCGTGTATACCAATTTCACCACATCCGCATAACAAATAAAATGGCACGCCCGTCAGGATTCGAACCTGAGACCTACGGCTTAGAAGGCCGTTGCTCTATCCAGCTGAGCTACGAGCGCTCACAAAAATTTCCGTTGGCACGCTCGATAGGAGTCGAACCTATAACCTACAGATCCGAAGTCTGTTGCTCTATCCAATTGAGCTACGAGCGCTCAAAATCTGTAAATTGCCAAAATGGGGTGAGTGACGGGGGTCGAACCCGCGACCCTCAGAACCACAATCTGATGCTCTAACCAACTGAGCTACACCCACCATAATACAATAAATGGTCGGAGTGAAAGGATTCGAACCTTCGACCCCCTGGTCCCAAACCAGGTGCGCTAACCAGGCTGCGCTACACTCCGACATAAAACACAAAATATTAGTGGTTTTGAGTGTGAGATTTTACTGTAAAAAACATAATATGTCAATAGTTTTTGACACAAATCGTGAAAAATATGCCAAAAACTAAATTATCAATATTTTATGTTACTTTTGTTCAAACTCAATCAGTCCTTCAGTTGGGGAGCTTGCGGTCGCAAAAGGCTTTTTTGCGATTCTGCCGGCAAGATAACTCATTCTGCCGGCTTTAACAGATAGCTTCATGGCCTCTGCCATAAGAACGGGATTTTTTGCTTGAGCTATTGCCGTATTTGTTAAAACTCCGTCCGCTCCTATCTCCATAGCAATCGCCGCGTCGCTGGCACACCCGATACCGGCATCAACTATGACGGGAACGCTAACAGCCTCTTTTACAAAAAGTACATTGTATCTGTTTTGTATGCCAAGCCCGCTTCCTATCGGAGCCGCTAGAGGCATAACGGCAGCCGCTCCCGCGTCTTGTAGTTTTTTTGCCATTATGGGATCGTCGTTTGTGTATGCCATGATAGTAAATCCCTCTTTAGCTAAAACTTCAGTCGCTTTTAGCGTATCGATAACATCTGGATACAGCGTTTTTGCCGTATCTCCTATGACTTCCATTTTGATGATATCGATACCCGTGGCTTCTTTTACCATCCTAAATAGAGTTATCGCTTCTTCCGCGGTAGTGCAGCCCGCGGAATTCGGCAGGATTTTGACATCGGTATCTTTGAAATAATCTAAAAGATTTTCTTCATCGGGATTTGTAATATTTACCCGCCTGACGGCAACCGTAATCATGTTTGAACCGCTTGCGAGAGTCGCGTCTTTGGTTGTTTTAAAATCGGGGTATTTACCGCTTCCGACGATCAGTCTGCTGGCAAATTCGTATTTTCCTATTTTCAATGTATCTTTCATATGTAATTCTCCAAATGTAATAAGAGTTATTTTATCTCATTTAAGTTAACAGAACCTTTTTTACCGACTTAGGATAGAGCGAGTGTTCCGTTTGTGTAATTTTAGCTTTAAAATCTTCAAAACTCAAACCGTCTTTACTAAAACAGGCTTGATCGACTATCTTTCCGCTATCAAGTTCGGAAGTTACCATATGCGTCGTAACGCCGGCTATTTTCATGTCTGATTCAAAACTTCTCTTTAGCGCGTTTGCGCCTTTAAAAAGAGGCAAAAGAGAAGGGTGAATATTTATAGCTTTGATATTGTCGGTAAAAACAGGCGTCAATATACGCATAAAACCGGCTAGTACGCAAAGATCAATATCATGATCTTTGATAATTTCTACAAGCTTTTTATCGAATTTTTCTCTATCGCTATATGTTTTGTGATCCAATATAATAGGATCTATTTTATATTTTTTAGATCTATTTATGCCGTTTGCGGTCGGATTGTTTGTAAGCGTTAACGAAACGGTGATTTTTGTATCGTTAAAAGTTTGATCATGTAGATTTTTTATCAGAGCTTCCATATTTGTGCCTTCTCCGCTAAAGAGAACGGCTATTTTTTTATTTTTCAAAGAGATTTCACCCCTTCTATAATATCAAAAGGAGAGAGTGAATAGTTGTTTTTTTCAAAAGAGGCGGCGCTTAGGGCGTGAGCCATACTGGCGTTTATAGCGGCGTCGATCGGCGAGTATCCTTGAGCGAGAAGAGACGCTATAAAACCGCCGAGTACATCTCCGCTGCCTCCTTTGCTCAGCACATTGCTTCCAAAAGGTTGAATATAAATTTTCTCTTTATGCGCGATGAGCGTATTCGCTCCTTTTAAAACCAAAACGATATCCGGAAATTTTTGGCTAAACAGCTTTGTGAAACCGAAACGATCGGATTGTATTTGAGAGACTCTAGCATCCGCTATATCCATGATCTTCAATAAAGATGAAAACTCTTTTGGATGCGGCGTTAAAACAAGACGGCTTTTATGCAAAAGAACCTCTTTTAATATATCGAGATAAAAAAGATCGGCATCTATTAAAACGGGAAGATCATGATGAAGTAAAAAACGGCGTAGATAGTCATTGTCAAACTGATTCCCAAGTCCCATGCCTATGCAGATCGCCGTAACATTATCCGTAAGCGTAGTTGAACTCATGAGTTCATAAGGCATAGAATAGGGTTCGTTTTCTACCACCGTAACAAGTCCCGCGCCAAACGCGTAGGCGGCTTTTGCGGCGATAATGCCGGCGCCTGGCTTTTTGCCGACGACAACATTCAAGTGACCGAAATTTCCTTTATGACAGTTTTGATTTGTTCGAAACGGAAGATTTAAATCGCTCTTTTCAAGTAAAAAAATATCCGTTTCATCTTCATAAAGCTTAGAATCGACTCCAAGATCGGCGCATTTTATATTTTTGACATAATCTTTTGCTTTGTCCGCAAAAAGAGAGCTTTTTAGCGCTCCCATCGTGACTGTCGTATCGGCGATAAAAGCGTCTTGGAGAATGTGACCGTTTGCGTCTATGCCGGTTGGAATATCGCAGGCGATCTTATAGGCGTTTTTCTCATTCAGCGATTTTATGATTTTTAACGCGGTCTCATCAAGCGCTCTTGTAAGTCCGGAGCCGAAAATCGCGTCTATATACACATCCGCTTCCACAAGTCGCTCGCAAATTTTTACACCGACGCTTTTTGCTCTTTTTAGTTGAAGCTTTGCCATTTTGGATTTTGCTCCATAAGGCAAGTAAACGGAAACTTTTTGACGACCGCCCTCTATCATTCTAGCGCATGCCAAGCCGTCCGCTCCGTTATTTCCGGGCCCGCAGACTATATGAATATGCCGAGCCTCTTGAGGAATGGCGTTTTTTAAAGCCGAGGCGGCGTGTTCCATCAAAAGATCTTCGCTTAAAAAGTATTGTTCATAGCATTTTTTATCTAACGAGGAGACTTCTTTAAATACGCGTTTCATAAAAAAACTTTAACATAGATTCGATTAAAGCACGCCTTTTTGGTATAATTCATTTATGAGAGTATTTATAAAAATAGTTGCGTTTTTCACATTGTTGTTTTCGATTTTTATCATATACGATTATTATGAATTAAATCAAAAAGTCCATATAGATACTTTAAAAAAGATCGATCCGCTACCGGAAGCTATGAAGCTTGTCGAGCAAAAAAAATATGCTCAGGCGTCGGAGTATCTTAAATTTTTTATAGATCAGGACAAAGAGAGTTTAAACCCGAAGGTAAAAGAGCTTTATGACGCTTTAGAGTTTAAAAGAAATACCATGGGATATCAGAGTAAAAAAGCGCTGGAGGGAGTGCTTACCGGCAGAAGCGATGAGGTTATAGGAAAAGTTTCCGCCGGCGTAAGCGATTTTTTTCTTTTTGGAGATATAAGAGATTTGACGATAGAGGGATATCACTATGTAAAAGGCGAAAATGTCGATAAAGTGCTTGTAGCGCTCTCTACGATAGGCGTTGTAGCTACGGCGGCGACTCTATTTAGCGCAGGGAGTTCAGCGCCCGTAAAAGGAGGAGTGAGCGCTTTAAAATTTATAAAAAAGAGCGGAAAAATGCCGCTTTGGATGCAAAAGTTTATAATAAGATCGTCCAAACGGATAAAAAACAGCGGCGATATAAAACCGATAAAAGGACTTTTTGAAGATATATATACGGTTACGAAAAATAGCGGCTTGACTACTACCGCGAAGCTTTTAGAAAAATCTCCAAACCTAAAATCCTTTCACAACTCTCTTGGATTTGCAAAAACATTCGGTAAACAAAGCGGCGTGCTCTTAAGAGTTCTTGGAGACGACGCGCCGATATATTATAGGCTTCTTAAAGATAAAAGCGGTAAAAAAGCTTTTTTAAAAGCGGCCGCTTACGGTAAAAAAGGGATTGCGCGGCTTGCGAAACTCGGAGAAAAAGGTTTTTTAAAAAGTTTAAAACCCGTTGTTAAAAGTTCAAGGCTTACAAAAATATTTAGTAAAAATGTTGTCGATATGTTTCGAAAAATCCCCATCGGCGTTTTTGTAGTAGCGGCTGCGGTAAGTTTCGTTCTTTTGATTTAGGCTACTTAAATCTATATTGAAGAGCTTCTAGGAGGTCTTGTTTTTTTATGTCGTCATGAGATTCTATGTCGGCGATAGTTCTAGCGATTTTAAGTGTTTTGTTGATAGCTCTTTGACTTAAACCGAAACGATCCGACGCGTTGTTTAAAAGTTGTGTGCAACTATGATCAAGCGCGCAAAATTTTGAAATTTGAGTATCGCTAAGTTTTCCGTTTAACTCTTTTTGTCCTCTGCGAAATTGTATTTCAAATATATCTTTTACTTTTTTAAACATTTGTAAAGATGTGATTGAGGGTTTATCGGTATGTTTTGTTTCGCCCATTTGCACATAGATATCTATCCTGTCGGTAAGCGGCGAGGAGAGTCTCTTTTTATATCGCGCGATTTCAAGATCGTTGCAGCGACATTCGTTTTTTAGACTTAGAAGATTTCCGCAAGGACAAGGATTCATAGCCGCGACAAATAAAAATTTTGTTTTATATCGGATTTTGCTGTTTACTCTCGATATGAGAAGATGATGATCTTCAAGCGGTTCTCTTAGGCTTTCAAGTATCGTTTTTGGAAAATGCGGAATCTCGTCAAAAAATAAAACGCCGTTGTTAGCGAGGGCGACTTCTCCGATTTTAGCGCTTTTGCTGCCTCCTCCAAAAACGCTAGCGGCGGTTGCGCTATGATGAGGAGAGCGAAAATTTCTTATCGGCGTGAAGTCGGGTTCCAGTTTTTCGAGCGCTCTTAGTTTAGCTTTTTCCAAAATTTCATCTAAACTCATGGGAGGGAGTATATACGGAAGTCTTTTGGCACACATACTTTTTCCGCAGCCAGGACTTCCTTCAAATAGGATATTGTGCATACCGCATGCGGCGATAAGCGAAGCTCTTTTTGCTATCTCTTGTCCTTTTACATCTTTAAAATCAAGAGCGAATGTTTGGGTATAATAATATTTATCGTTGTTTATTTTTATATATTTATGATTTAGAGATTTGCTTGAATCTATCTTTTTATCCGCGCCCATAGAAGTCATAATCTCTATAGCTTCTTTTAAATTGTTTGCCGGATAAATTTCAAGCTGGGGAATTTTACTGATTTTTTCAACACTGTTTTGAGGGATTATCACTTTTTTGACGAGATTCTCTTTCTTTAGGGAAAGAATTATCGCAAAAAGAGTTGCCGTATCTTTTAATCCGCCGTCAAGTCCAAGTTCTCCAAATGCCATAAAATCGCCAAAGTCCGCTTTACTTTTTTGAAGAGCTATCAAAAGAGCGATGGGAAGGTCAAAATGACTTCCCTCTTTTCTAAGATCGGAGGGAGAGAGATTTACCGTGACTTTTTGTGGAGGAAATTTAAAATCAATAGCGCTTAGAGCCGATTTGATTCTCTCTTTTGATTCTTGTATGGAAGTCTGCGCGAGTCCAACGATAGAGAAGCTCGGAAGCGCTCTTACAAACGCTACCTCCACATCTACGACTTTTGCGTCAAAAAGCTCAAGAGTAGCGCAGCGTAACCGCTTCATATGCTATTTTTTGCTCTTTAATTTTTTCTTCCACTCTTTTTCAAATTTCTTTCTTTTTAAAAAGGAGAGTTTTTCTATAAACAGTTCTCCTTTTAAGTGGTCGCATTCATGTTGAAACGCTATAGCCATAAGCTCGTCATAATCCGTTAATATTTTATTTCCATGACGATCAAAATATGAAACTTTGATTTTTTGAGCTCTTTGGACATCTTCGTAATATTCGGGAACGCTAAGGCAGCCTTCCTTATATACGGTATGTCCTTGCATTTCAAGGATTTTCGGGTTTATAACTTCTACTAGATTTTCTTTTAGCTGTTTGTCGTCTTTGTCCGGAATATTTATAATAAGCACATTTAAAGGTACGGCTATTTGAATCGCCGCGAGACCTATGCCGTTTTTTTCCATCATGGTTTCATACATGTCATCAAGCAGAAGATGAAGTTCTTCGTCAAATCTGGTTATATCTTTTGAAGGTTTTTTTAAAAGCTTATCGGGATAGGTAATGATTTCTCGGATCAAAAGTTCTTTCCTAATGAAGCTGATTTATGGCGGTTGATATTATCTGTTCTTTTGTCTGATGCGTAACGATTTTTGTCGCGGAAAAATCTAGTTCAATGTCGATATTTTGCGAATCGACTATATAGTTTGTAAAACTAATCATGTGATCGATACTTTCTATAGCTTTTTGAGCTTGCGCGACATTTGTATGTTTTAAAAGAATTATAAATATATCGTTTCCCAGATGAGCCACTATATCGCTTCTTCTTGATCTGTTCATGATCATATTCGCTATATTTTTTATTATCAGTTCCTGATCTTTTCTGAGTTTTATTTTTTCAAACGATTTTGTTTGAATCTTAAAAGCCAAAATCGAGCTTTCATGTCCAAAAGTAGCAATATTTTTTTTCTCGGTTTCCAATGCTTTAAAAAGATAGTTTTTGTTGTAAACATCATATTTCGGATCAAAGATCGAATTTTTATGAAATCGCTTGATACTTTCTGAAACTTCAATATATTTATCTTTTAAAGTCGCCTGTTGTTTTTCCAGAGTGCCGATAACTTCATCCAAACTCTCTTTATACGCGACAAGAGCGACTTGTCCGGAACCGTTTAAAATCTCCTGTTTTTTGATTTTCGTTAATTTTCTCAATTTATTTATTTTTGAGTACATATTTGAAACGGTGTCGAGAATGGCTTTGATTTGTTTAAAACTCTCTTTGATGTTGTTCTCGACTTGAGCGACATAATTGTGTTCTTCAATCGTTTCGGCATCAAGAACTTTAAGTATATTTTTTCTTTGGATAACGGGTTTTTCTTCCAGTAGTTTTTCAAAATATATAGAGTAGTTTTCAGGCGTTGCCGGAATCTTTTCATTTAACATTTTATCTATAACCTGTTTTGAAAAGAGTCCGACTTGTTTGACCGTGCTATCGTCATTTGTAAAAGTGATACTGTTTTGCTGGTTTTCTATCTTCATCTTTCGCTTCTTGGTATCTTTTTCGATAATAGTTCCTTCATGGTCAATACAATACAACATAACGGCTCTATTTAAAACTTTTTTCCAGTACTTTATCGATCAAGCCGTACTCTTTAGCTTCTTCGGCGCTCATAAAAAAATCTCTTTCCGTATCGTCTTGAAGTTTTTCAAGAGGTTGACCGGTTTGTTCGGCCAATATATGATTTAGAGTATCTTTCATTCTCTGAATCTCTTTTGCCTGTATCTGAATATCCGTCGCTTGACCCTGCGCCCCGCCTAGCGGTTGATGAATCATAACTCTGGCATGCGGTAGGGCGTATCTTTTTCCTTTCGCACCCGAAGAGAGCAAAAAAGCCCCCATAGACGCCGCTTGACCGATACAAATCGTACATACATCCGGCTTGATGTAGTTCATGGTATCAAACATACTCATTCCGCTCGTTATGACTCCGCCAGGAGAGTTGATATATAAAAATATATCTTTATCCGGATCTTCGGCTTCGAGAAAAAGAAGTTGAGCTACTACCGTTGACGCTACGGCGTCGTTTACCTCGCCGCTTAACATAATGATTCTATCTTTTAGGAGTCTGGAAAATATATCGTAACTTCTCTCTCCTCTTCCGGTTTTTTCTACTACTATCGGCACATAACTCATTATTTTTCCTTAGTTTTGCTTTTTTTCGTTAAAAAGTTTTGTAAAAAGCTTATCTTCAACGATTGCCATTTTTACCGCCGGCAATAGTCCCTGCTCTTCATACTGTTTGATGAGAGCCTGCGGATCTTGACCGCTTTGAACGGCTTCAAAGTATAGAGTCTGCATAACTTCTTGATCATCTACGACAATCTCCTCTTTTTTTGCCAACTCATCAACCAAAAAGGTAAGTTTAACGCTGTCGATCGCATCGTTTCGAAACTCTTCTCTTTTCTTTTTTGCCGCCTCGACATCGGTTGTATATGTTTTGATCTCATCTTCTTTCATAGATCCCAGAGCATTTCTAAACGCCATATCTATTTCCTGTTCGACAATATTTTCGGGAAGATCAATCTCATACTTTTTAACCAAAGCCTCTACAAACTCCGGCTTTACCTTTTCTTGATAAATTTTTGAAAGTTTTTCGTTTTCAATCTGGTTTTCGACTTTTTTCTCAAGAGCCTCTTTTGTCGGCGATTCCTCTTGAGGCAAGAACTTTTTCAACAGCTCTTCATCTATATCGGTTGGAATCACCTTTTCTTGAATTTCAATCAGCGTAACTTTAAAAACCGCATCTTTTCCGGCAAGATCGCTTGAGTGGTACTCTTTTGGGAATGTGACGGTAATCTCTTTTGACTCGCCTTCGTTCATGCCGATCAACTGATCTTCAAAACCGGGAATAAAACTTCCGCTTCCTATTTGAAGAGTATATGCGTTTGCGCTTCCTCCCTCAAAAGGAGTTTTGTCGATAAATCCTTCAAAGTCTATAAGCGCGTAATCGTCTTTTTGTAACGCTCTTGTATCTTTTAATTTTTGTATCGGCGCGGAAGATTTGATCATTTGATCGATTCTTTCTTTGACCTCTTCTTTTGTCGCTTCGGGTTTTTCAAAATCCGGAATGAGTTCTTTATAGTTATCGATCTCGATATTCGGTTTTGTAGCTATCGCAATCTCTACTAAAAAGTCGCCGTTATCGTTTTCATCGAATTTTTTTACGCTAGGCTCGCCGATAATCTGCTCAGGTTCTATTTTCAGTTCTTCAAGAGCTTTTTCATATACCTCTCTTAACGCTTCGTTTTGAGCGTCTTGATTAAGTTTATCGCCGTATCTGGCTTTTACCACATGAGCCGGTACTTTTCCCTTTCTAAAACCGGCAATTTGCATATCTTTTGCCGCCGCTTCGGCTAAAGCCGTCTTTTTTTGATCGATGTCCTCTTTTGAAATTGTCGCTTCAACATTTGCATTTGCGG
>JALWKJ010000209.1 GCA_027081495.1 Campylobacterales bacterium
GTTTGAAACAATTATTCGCATATTTCTTCTATTTTCACATTTTCTATACGATTTTGATTTATACTTTTAGACGACATAAATGCCGAAGTTGGAATTTCGAAGTTTGAATTTTTGGTAAGAAGTTTGTAATAATTTGCAATAGTATAATATATTTTTATAAAATCATTGACTTTAAATATAATTTTTTGTAAACTACCGTAATGTTATTATATTGTATGAAAGGATCTATAATTATGAAATTTATAGCCAAACACAAGATTTTTCTTAGTCTGATAGCGGCAATTATGTTCTCGTCTTTTTTAAGCGGTTGTTTTGCGACCAATGAAAAAAAGGTTGAAGAAGTCGTTAGTGAAACAACAACATCAACCCCGTCTCAAGAATCCGCCCAACCCGTAGCTGAAGAGTCGATTGCCCAAACGCCGCAAGAATCCGCACCCGTAAAAACGGAGAAAAGTTCTATATTTCCGCCGAATCTCAAGCAGGCAAAAGCCGTGATACATCCTCCATACGAGACAAAAGTATGCACGCTTTGCCATAAAAGCAAAAACCCGAAAAACGGAGACGACCTCATTATGGATGTGCCTGATCTTTGTTACCAGTGTCATGATAAAAAAGCTAAAGAGGGTAAAAAATTTGTCCACGGTCCCGTCGCCGCAGGCGCTTGTACGATATGTCATAATCCTCACAAGTCCGAAAATTCATCGTTGTTAAAAATATCAAATATAAATGAACTGTGTACTTCTTGCCATACGGCAAAAGAAGATTTTCTTAGAAACACGCAAAATATCCATCCTCCCGTTAAAGACTCTTGTATAAACTGTCACGATCCTCATACCGAAGATTATAAATTTCAGTTAAGAGGCGACCGTAAAAAAGATCTTTGTTTAATGTGCCATGTTGACAAACAGGAGTGGATTACAACCGTAAAAAATAAACACGGCGCCATAAATATAGAAAAAGGGTGTCAAAACTGCCATGATCCCCACGGTACGGGTCAACCTAAGATGATTAAAGGCGATACGATTAAAGATGTGTGTCTTAAATGTCACTCTAAAACTCAAATAAGAGACGAAGACGGCGCGAAGCTTATAAATATGGGCAAACTTCTAAAAGAGAATCCCGACTGGCATGGACCTATCCAATGGGGCGACTGCGCGATGTGTCATAACCCGCACGGCTCAAACAATCTAAGAATGTTGAAAAAACCGTTTCCGACAACTTTTTACAGCGCGTTTGATGAGAAAAACTACATCTGCTTTGAGTGTCATGACGCCGGAAAAATCAAAAATGAGTTTACGACCGACGATACGAACTTTAGAAACGGAAATGTAAATATGCACTTTATTCATGTCAATAAGAAAAAGGGTCGAACCTGTAGAGCATGTCATGATTTCCATGCTACAAAAGATTATCCGCACCATTTGAAGAAAAAAACGCATTTCGGTAAAATCAACTTTCCGATCAGATATATTGAAACGCCCACAGGCGGCTCTTGCGCGCCGGCATGTCATGCTAGACGATATTACGACAGAGAGAAGCCTGTCAAAAACCTCAAATGACAATGGTGAGATGAAATGGGTAAAAGTATCGTTTTCGTATATATTTTACTCTTACTGGCATTCGCTTCGATCGCGGATGCCGGCGGCAAATCTTTTGAGGTGCTAAGACCTTTTAATAAAAGCATTTTTGATGAAGACTACGCTTCAGTCGTCATAAAAAGATTGGATAAAACATTAAAAAAAATTACGATTCTTGAAAATGAAAATATCATCGCGGAGCTTGAAACGGATAAAAAAAGAGATATCTATTGCAGAACTATTCGTCTTAAACTTGGAGCAAATAAAATTAATATCGTAGGATATTCAAAAGATGGAGATCTTACAAATGAGCAAATAGATCTTTTTTATAGATCGGAGGTTTATAAAGGCGTAGATGAAGCGCCTGACGGTTATGCAAGAAACTTTTTCCATAACAGCAAAAACGAAAAGCTTTGCAAATCCTGCCACAATATGAACAAAGACAGCAAAACCAAACTGAAAAAACATATCTCTTCATCGGAAATTAACGCAAAAGAGTTTGATGTTCTTGACAACCCCGAAGAGTCCAACTGTTATACCTGTCATAAAGTTATAACTTTCAGAAAAAACGGGCACGCTCCGGCGGTGAATTTTTTATGTACGGTCTGTCATACCGGCAAAAGCGGTGAATTTAATATCGACGATCAGGGCAAATCAAAATACCTCATGCCCGATCCAATCATGAATAGATGCTTTAAATGCCATGAAGGAGTAAAAGAAAAATGGTTTTCAAACACTTCGGAACACGGACCGTTAAGATCTGGTAGATGTAACAAATGCCATAATCCTCACTCTTCAAACTTCGAATTTCACTTAAGAAAACCTATTTGGGAACTATGCACGACCTGTCATGCTGAAAAGGCTGATGGAAAACATGTTATAGGCAGCTTCGTTTTCAATCGAAACAGCGGCGCTCACCCTACTAGAAACAGACCCGATCCTTCTCGTCCCGGTCGAAAACTTGTATGTTCGAGTTGTCACAATCCTCATGGATCAAACGGTATATTTTTATTAAGGACTAAAGGTAAAACCGCCTATAGTGTTTGTAAAAGATGTCATAAAAAATAGGAACTCAAAATGGATATAGATGTTATAACCTTAATTAAAAACAACCTTGATTTAAAAGTCACTTTTATGCTTTCATTGGCTCTTACGATAATCGTACCGATTCAAGCGCAATCGGTTACATTTGAAGAGCTTAGAGCCAGAGCTCAAGCCGCCGCGAAGAGACGAAGTTCGTCGCAAATTCAAGCGAAGATGAAAGAGAGGCTTATGCACTCAAAGACTTTCCGCGCGCCTTCTAATATGGGCAAAGGGATGAGAACAAAAGCATATACGGTCGCGTTAATGAAAGCCGAAAGCGGTGATCCAAACGCCCAGTTTGCGCTTGCGGGGATGTATTATCAGGGGATCATGATAAAACGAAACTATAAAAAAGCCATAGAATGGTATGAAAAAGCGGCGAAACAGGGACATACCAAAGCTCAATTTAATCTTGCGTATATGTATTTTGACGGTAGAGGAACGAAAAAAGATCATGAGAGGGCATTAAAATGGTTTCTTGAAGCGGGAGAACACAGAGATGGAAAAGCGGAACTTTATCTTGGACTTATATATGATGAAAAAAACGACTATAAAAAAGCGTTTCACTGGTATAAGGAAGCCGCAAAAGAGGGATATCCAAAGGCTCAATACAAGTTAGCGCATATGTACAAACAGGCAAAAGGCTGCAAAAAAGATATGAAAAAATATATATATTATCTAAGAAAAGCGGCAGCCCAGAGTGAAGCTCATGCCCAGTTTGATCTAGGGCTGGCATATTTACGAGGCGTAGGCGTCCAAAAAGACAAAGACGCCGCATATCGATGGCTGCAAAAAGCTTATCTAAACGGTGATAAGAGAGCCAAAGATATTCTAAAAAAACTTAAAAGAAATTAAAGGACAAATATGAAAAAGAATTATTTTATATTATTTATGCTTACTATAATGTTTAACAACCAATTAAACGCAAGCGATTTTGAAAAGATGAAAACGGAAGCCGAAAATACGGCTATTAAAGAAAAAAAGATAATGAGCAGAGCGGATTTTATGAAACATAAAGCCCTGCAAGAGGCGAAAAAGAGAGCTCTAAAAGGCGATATAAATTCTCAATACGCTCTGGGAGGAATGTATTATCTAGGAACCGTGACGAAACAAGACTACAAAAAGGCTCTAAAATGGTTTGAAAAAGCCGCTAATAAAGGGCATATTAAAGCGCAATATGAGCTGGGATATATGTATTTTGAAGGAAGAGGAGTTAAAAAGGACTACAAAAAGGCGCTTTCATGGTTTAAAAAAGCAGCCGATAAAGGCGATTCAAAAGCGCAGATACATCTAGCCGAAATGTATTATGACGGTCTGGGCGTAAAACAAAACTATGAAAAAGCCTACTACTGGTATCAGGTAACGGCCGATATGGGATATCCCGAAGCCCAGTATAAACTCGGCGAAATGTTTTATGACGGAAAAGGCGTCGAAAGAAATCATGAACAGGCGGCTTATTGGTTTAGCAAAGCGGCGGATCAAAGTTTTGCCGATGCTCAGTATAGACTCGGGATGATGTATATAAGCTCTGACGGAGTTCAAAAAAATATGAAAAAAGCTAAAGAACTACTCGGTTTGGCATACCTAAACGGAAATACAAAAGCAAAACAAGAGCTTATAAACAACGCGTGGAAAGTTCCCGATCCTATAGGAGCGATATATTTGGAAGAATAATTCGTTTTTTAACATTTTAAGATTAATTATTAGTTTTTTCGCATAAATCCTTTAGAATCACTAAAATGAGACGATTTACTCCTATAGCGTCAAACTATAGGAGTAACATTGAACCCGCACATTCTTATCGCTGCTACCATCTTTATGTTTATGTCGGTATTGGATTTAGATGCACAAATGTCACAAACTCCGCACAATCTCTCGGATATAGTAAATCAATCTTATGACAATAATCAAATGTGCGTCTTTTGTCATACTCCTCACGCCGCCGAACAAACCGTTGATACTCCATTATGGAATAAATCTTTGCCGGATACTCAATTTTCGATGTACGGTGAAACGATTGCTGGTTCACACACATCAAATAATCCAAATTCATATTCAATGGTTTGTCTAAGCTGCCACGATGGAGCAAGTTCGATAAATTCTGTCGTAAATGCGCCCGGAAGCGGCGGAATCAATCAAAACGGCGCCGATATGGGTTTAGCCCCTATACTTATGAGACCGTCGCGAAATCTAGCTATCGGTCTAAACGGAGATCTCAAAGACGATCATCCGGTTTCTATTTTATATATTCCCGGCAAAGCGGGTTTAAGACCGATATCCGAGCCTCTCATCGGAGAATGGAAAGGAGCGACATATATTTCAGATCTTTTGCGAAACGGAAGGGTGGAGTGCGGAAGTTGCCATGATCCGCATTATGCGGATCCTAACGGCATATTTTTAAGAAACAGTAACGAACACAGTCAAATGTGTCTTTCATGTCATGATAAATAGATCGTTTATTTACCGTTTTCCAACAAATGTTTTTTCCAAAGCATTTTCGCCTCTTTTGTAGTTCCGTTTCTGTTTTTTAAAAAATAATCTTTTATAAAAGCGTTATAGCGAATTTGTTCGGCGGAAATAGTTTTTTCTTTCATTTTATTCACCTTTTTCGGTTTCAATGTCTCTATATATTTTGCAACCGCGACCATCTCTTCATCCGTTAGTTTGGTAGCTTGACCTCTCATCAATTTTCCAAAACCGTATTGGTTTTTTCCACCGTCTCTATACTCTTTAAGTTCTTTTACGATTTTTTTATATGGCCAACCGCCGATAACCTTACTAACTCCCAAAGATTTCTTTTCAGCGTTTACACCATGACAGACCATACATTTTTTAAAAAGTTTTGCTCCCGAACTCGAGGCAAATAGACCTGCAATAAACACCGTTAATAATAAAAATAAAGACCTTTTTATAAGCATTTTTTATCTCCCAACTGATTTGATATATATTACATTGTAATAAAAGAGAGCTTAATCGACTTTTAAAAACATAATATTTTATTATAAATTTATATTTACGGCGCAAAAAATGTTATAATCTATCTTATGAGAATATATATCATTATCTTGTTGTTTTTATCTCTAACTATATATGCCCACTCTTCAAATTTACAAGATTGGAGAAGACCCGACAATGTTCCTATTGTGTTAAATAATCCACAAACAAAAGAAAAAATTGCTCTTGGCAAACTACTCTTTTTTGATAAGAGATTGTCATCAACAAATAAAGTTTCTTGTGCAAGCTGCCATAATCCAAAATATTGTTGGTGCGACAAAAGGAGGATTGCTCTAGGTGTAAAAAATCGTCTCGGACGAAGAAATACGCCTACTCTTTTAAACTGCGCTTACCTGCAAAATTTTTTTCATGACGCAAGAGCCGATTCATTGGAAGAGCAAGCAAAAGGCTCGATTGAATCAAAATTTGAAATGGACATGCCGCTTAAAAAACTTGTCGTCAAACTTAAAAAAATCGATGGATACAAACAACTGTTTGAAAAATCATTCGGCACAAACGATATAACGGCTGAAAGAATTTTGAAAGCGATAGCCTCTTTTGAGAGAACGCTTATAAACGACATAACACCGTTTCACAGATGGATACGAGGCGACAAGCATGCTATAAGCGATAAAGCTAAAGAAGGATTTAAAATCTTTAAAAAGAAGGGAAGATGCGACTCTTGTCATAGCGGCTTTAATTTCACAAACGAAAGTCTTAACAATATCGGATTGGGAGACGAAAAAGATCTCGGAGTGTATGAAACAACAAAAAACAAAAGCAGAATTTGGTATGGAGCGTTTAAAACGCCTACGCTAATAGGAGTGGAGCTGACGGCTCCCTATTTTCATAACGGATCTATCGAAACTTTAACCCAAGCAGTGACGATTTGTGGAAACGGCGGCAAGAAACCAGTAAAAATCAGATCGCCGTTTTTTAGAGACAGGAGACTTGATAAAAACGATGTAGAACTTGTTGTAGAATTTTTAAAAACGCTGACTCCCTCCCCTTTGAAAATCAAAATTCCGACCAAGTTTCCCAAATAACTTTTATCTATTTGAACAGTATATTATCCAGCGTCGTAGGTTTGCCTACACCATCTAAAGGCGAGTTAAAAATAAGACTATTTTTTCGAATCTTTAAATGACACTCAATACACCTATCCAAACCTTCATGCTCTTTTACGCCGCTTGTTGAAACTTTTTTTACATCATGACATTCCCAGCAATCCTGACCGCAACCGGCGCCCATATCGATTTTACTCATCTGCTCTTTAGTATGACAAGTTACGCAACTCTTTAAGACTTCATGCTCTTTGTCAAATTTCCCATTTTTTAGTAAGCCGGGGTGACAACTGATACAATCTCCTTCACAGGCAAAAAGGGAAAGTTTTATAAAAAATAACAGTAATATGACATTTTTCATTTTTCATCCCTCAATCATAATATATTTTAAAAAGTCTATCACAAAGTTTTATAGAGATATCTAAAATATTCTTTAAAAAAAACTATTTCATACACTCGCAAAAAACTTCACCGGGTCTTTCACCGTCTTTTTTCTCGTTCGCTTGCGCTTTTGGAACTTCATAAAATTCAACCCTAAATTTAACGGGTCCGGTTATAACGACATGATGAAATCTCTCGGGATATATAACGATATCATGATCAATATCGGCATCAAGGGGATTATTTTGATCATCTTCCCAAACAAACCGTAAACTCCCCTCCTCTACAACTACGAGAGCGTATTTACCTTTAGGTGCGAGATGATTTTTTAATATCCCCTTTACTACCGTTTTTTCGGTCATAGTCGGCGTAGATCCCACCTTGATAGCGCCTTGAGGCAATGTATCGTTTTGAAAATTCATCTATACTTCCTTATTTAAAATTTTTATAGGCTCTTTTTTTATTAAAAAATAATACAATCCGACTATCAAAACAATATTTAAATACGGTAAAGACAATATAACAAAGATCGTACTTAAAATAAAATAAACCGAGGTTACGAGAAGAACTTTTGAGAGAGAATAATCGGGTAACTCCGCTTTTTTATACGAAAAATAAAAAATAGAGACGGATATAACAAAAAAGAGCGCATAATCTATGATTTTATTCTCCCCGAACATCTCGGATATAGGCGCTGAAATCTGCACCCATATAAATGTTATCAGAAAAAAATGTAAAGCCGCTATTAAAACTTTGTAAGCCGTAGGCATCATAATACTCCAGGTGTTATAATTGTAAAGAGATATAATAGTATCATCATCTTCAATACAATAGCCTTTTAGAGCTAAAGTAAACGGTATTTGTCAATATTTTGTTACCTTTTGAATCAAATCAAAAAAGCTTTATCTCACTCTTTTTGACAAACTTCATTTTTTTAAGTCTCATGATCGCGGTATTTACGCTGCCGGCATATTTTATCTCTTTATGAGCCGCCATAACTCCGTTAACCGGTTTATAATCCTTATAATATGTTACAAATTGCATATCGGTTCCACCCATTTTAAGGGTTCCTATAACTTTGTCGATCAAATAGTTCTTTTTAGAAACCACATATTCCGTACTTAAACCTTTTTCTATTAGTTT
The DNA here is from genome assembly GCA_027081495.1 of Campylobacterales bacterium. Classification (GTDB taxonomy): domain Bacteria; phylum Campylobacterota; class Campylobacteria; order Campylobacterales; family QNZT01; genus QNZT01. The sequence continues at coordinate 8,243 of JALWKJ010000209.1, forward strand.
TAATATATAGTGATCACCGTCGGTAGGTAAAAGCGTAATACTATTTAATTTTTTTTCAAGTATAAGAGGATTGTAAATTCTCATAAATTGGAGTTTCATAGCATCAAGCATCGGACCTTGAGCCTTTTGAACACTGTTGTCAAACTGTTTTATGCCGGAGTTTTTAATTAAAAGCCTTATCTCTTTTTTATTTGGATAAACCAACTCGGTTCGCAAAGAATCGGGCATCAAAACGGTACGATGATCCGTACCGTTTATATCGCTTGTTTTTGTTTCGATATCCCATACCTGAGTATATGCGTTTAACTGTTCAATCTTCTTTTTGCCTCCATATGCGTCTATCATACTTTTTATAACGCTTTCACTACTAAGCTCTTTTGCCGTAAGCATCGAAGCAAAGAAGAGACAAATTAATACTATTTTTTTCATAACAATCCAATTATAAACTATTTTGCGCCATGTTCTTTTAAATATTTCACAACCTCGTCAAAACCTTTCTCTTTAGCGTAACTTAGCGGCGTGCCTCCCTCTTGATCTTTCGCATTAACATTCGCGCCTTTTTCTATTAGAAGTTTTACGGTCTCAAGCATACCCTTTTCGCTTGCGTAAATAAGAGGCGTTCCTTTATAAGAATCTTTTGCATTAACGATCGCGCCTTTTTTTATCAAAATATTCGCAATTTCGCTCAAACCTTGCTGCGTAGCTATAATCAAGGGAGTCTCTTTGTCTTTGCTTGCGATATTTACTTTCGCGCCGCTGTCTATTAAAATTTTTGAGGTTTTGGGATGCCTATACTGAAGCGCTATATGAAGCGGAGTTTTTCCGTATTTGTCTTTTTGGTTAATTTCCTCGCCCTTATCTATCAGCATCTTGACAATATCTCCATATCCGATCTCGGCTGCATAAAAAAGAGGAGTAGTTCCATCCGCTCCTTTAGCGTTTACATCCGCTCCTTTTTCTATCAAAAGTTTCGTAGCTTTTTCGAGTCCGTTGTATGCCGCATAGACCAACGGCGTAACTCCCTTTTTATCGGCGACATTTACTTCCGCTCCTTTTTCTATCAAAAGTCCGGAGATCTCGGAAAGCGCGTTTCTTGTCGCATACAAAAGAGGCGTCATACCTTCGGGATCTTTAACATTTACATCCGCTCCTTTTTTTATCAAAAGTTTTGAGGATTCAAGCAGGGCGTTTTTCGTCGCAAATAAAAGCGGCGTATTTCCTTTTTTATCTTTTACATTTACATCCGCTCCTTTTTTTATCAAAAGCGCTGCTACATCGTCCATTCCGTTTTGCGTCGCATAGAAAAGAGCCGATTTGCCGTATTTGTTTTTTGCTTTTATATTCGCGCCTTTTTCTATCAAAAGTTTTGCTATATCGGCTCTATTGTTTCTTGTCGCGAAAATAAGCGGCGTAAACCCGCTCACTGCGGTTTCGATATCCGCGCCTTTTGCCAAAAGCAGTTTTACCAGGTCGGTATATCCGCCGGCTACCGCGGAAATCAACATTGTATAACCGTCGCTATCTTTTACATTTACATCAACGGCTTGAGATATAAGATCTTCGGCTTTTTCTATATCTCCTTTAGTTAATTGCTCTTTATTTAAAAGTTTGATAGTTTTCAATTCAAGAGAGTTGTCTTTCGCATATACATTTGTCGCTCCTACCACCGAAACGATAACAAGCGAAGCCATAACCGATGTCGATAAAATTTTTTTCAATTTTTGCATGATACCTCTTTCTTTTATTTTTAATTTATAATTATTATACCAACGATTATATTAAGGACAGCTCTATCGTTTTATACGCTCTAGTTTCTATCTCTTAAAAAAATATTTACACCGTAACTAAGCGTTGAAGGAAGGAAATCACTCTTTTTTATGCTATCGTTCTTTAATCCGCTACCACAATAAAACTGGGGGTCGCTATTTTTATCGGCGATACATTTTAATGAACTAACCCCGGTCAAATAACGAACTTTGTAATCTCTCGCAAGATTATAATATGTATTTCCGTCAATCCTGAAATAACTGTCATTGTTCGCTCCGAGCAACAAATCAAGCGGTTCTCCTATATATTTTTTTTCGGGATAAGAAACTTGAAGAGAAACGCTCTCAAGTTCAAATTTACAATCATCGGATCCAAAAGATTTGTCCCATTCTATCGGCACGGATAATTTGAACTCCTCTTTTTCATAGGATACATCTCTTATCTCATATCTAGCAAACGCGGACCAGCCGTTGTTCATCTTAAAACAGCCTTTTTTCGTAACGGTTGCCTGAAACTGCGCGATTAAAGAGATTTTCAATTTCGGATCCGTCTCTCCGTAAACCGTAACCGCTTCATCGAAGTTGGTTATATTTAAATCTTTTACATCGATTATATAACTCTTTTTTTGAACCGGTTTTTGAGGTATAAGAAAAAAACATCCGGAAAAAAAGAGAAATATTGCCGGTATTATCAAAATATTGTAATATAATTTTTTCATTTTATATCCTAGCTTCGGTATTTCGGATATTATAGCATAAAATTATATTTGTAAAGAATTATTTATCGATCAAACGGTTATGAAATTTTTATTTGTTAATTTTTTACAAAGACAACTCGATATAGCGCTGAGCTTTTTCTAAACTATACACAAATCTGCACCAATTGTCCGATTTTTTCTATTTT
>JALWKJ010000210.1 GCA_027081495.1 Campylobacterales bacterium
ATCTTTGTATAGATTTGAAAAGGTTATATCATGAAAAGAAGAACTTTTTTAAAAACGCCGTTGGCATTTTATGGAGCGCTTGCGGCGCCTCGTTTTTTACGGGCTTTGGATACGGATCTTTCAAAAGTCGGATTTGATAGCGGAGTCTATCAGCAAAACGGCGCGCAGATCATCATGATCTTTTTATATGGCGGAGCGAGTGAACTTGCGGGAAATTTAACAAATATAGAGGAGATCAAAAAGGCCTCGCAAAGCGATTACGACGGATATTTTCGCGGTATTACAAAAACCTCTAACGGCTTTTGGCAAGAGGCCGGAGGCGTTTTTATGGAGACGCTTTTAGCCGGCGGGGATTTGAGCGTTTTTAGGACATGTTATTCAAAACATAGAGAAGATACGAACAACAAATCCCACGGAAAGTGCGTTTCTCAAAACCAAAAGGGGAGATTTGATACGGATAAGGAAGGAATTTTCACGACTTTGGCTCAGATTTTAAAACATAACGGCGTCATAGATAAAGATACGGTTTTACCTTTTATAACGATGGAGGGAGAGTCGCAGTTTTTTGCGAAAGGAGATAGAGAAATAGAAGGATTTTTAAAACCTGTCGGTATAGGTAAAAAATTGGATAACCCATATGCTAGATCGGGGATTAATCGTTGGTACTACTACAATGCGCAAGAAAGAGAGATAAAAGATTACCAAAAAATCGCACCCCCGCTTTTGAGTCAAAAGATGGATGACCTCGCCCAGTCGCAAAACGGCTTTGGCGCTATAAAAGAGGCGTTTTCAAAAAGAGGTTCGCTTGAGAAATTTATAGAGCGGATCAAAACAAAATCTCTTCCCGCCGGTATAAAATATCCCGACAACAACCAATTTGCGCAAAAATTACAGACCGCGGTTAAAATTCTTGTCGCAAATAGAGATACAAAAATCATATCGCTTGGAAACGACGGTCTTGGAGGGTGGGACGATCATAATGAAGCGAGAGATTATGTTACTCGCATGGAAAATCTTTTTTCGGCGCTATCGATCGCTATGGCTCATATAAAAGCCGAGGGTAAGGAAAAAAATATTTCGATTATGGTTTTTGGAGAGTTTGGACGAAATGTAAATCTCAATTCCGCTTTAGGTTGGGATCACGGCAACAATCAAAACTTATATGTTCTTGGAGGAAAAGGCTATTTTAAGACTCAAGGAATCGTGGGAGAAACGACTCTTTACAATCCCAACAGGTTAAACAGACTCTACCTAAAACCGAAGGAGGGAAGTTACAGCTTTGAACCACTTTGTATAGCGGCAACCGTCTATAAGGCTTTTGGTGTTACAAATCCGGCTATTCTTACGGGCGGATACGATGCGGTAAGAGGATTGTAATTATTTGACTAAAAATAGTGTATAATTCTTTATCAATCTTGCCGGAGGCGATAAAATGAAAAAATCATACCTGACTTCTCACCCTGATGAAAACGGTTTTTTTGGAAAATACGGCGGAGCTTACATCCCTCCCCAGCTGGAAGAAGCGTTTAAGGAGATCAACGAAGCATACGATAAGCTTTCTAAATCTTACGATTTTATTGACGAGCTTCGATCGATTCGAAAGCATTATCAGGGCAGACCGACTCCGGTTTATTATGCAAAAAACCTTACGAAGCATTGCGGCGGCGGACGGATATATTTCAAAAGAGAAGATTTAAATCACACGGGAGCTCATAAATTAAACCACTGTATGGCCGAAGCTCTTTTAGCGAAGTATCTTGGCAAAAAAAAGATCATGGCTGAAACAGGAGCGGGACAACACGGTGTGGCTCTTGCGACGGCCGCGGCGTATTTTGGACTCGAATGCGAGATACATATGGGTGAAGTAGATATGGAAAAAGAGAAGCCCAATGTTATTCGAATGCAAATTTTAGGCGCTAAAATCGTACCTGTCAGCCATGGGTTAAAAACTCTTAAAGAAGCGGTTGACAGCTGTTTTGAAGCGTATATTTCCCAATCCGACACCGCTTTATATGCCATAGGCTCGGTCGTAGGTCCTCACCCTTTCCCGAAAATGGTCAGGGATTTTCAAAGTATAGTAGGGTTTGAAGCAAAAGAGCAGTTTGCTAAAATGACCGGCGGACAGCTTCCCGATTCCGTTATCGCCTGTGTGGGCGGCGGAAGTAACGCGATGGGGATTTTTAGCGGTTTTATAGACGATCCCGTCAAACTTTACGGCGTAGAATCTATGGGCAGAGGAGTGAAAGAGGGTGAAAACGCGGCGTCGCTTACATACGGCAGCGACGGAATCATGCACGGATTTAACTCTATCATGCTAAAAGATGAAAACGGCGATCCCGCGCCGGTGTATAGTATAGCCAGCGGTTTGGATTATCCTTCGGTCGGACCGGAGCAGGCTTATTTGAAAAGTATCGGCAGAACCTTGGTGGCACAGGCGGATGATAAAGAGTGTATTGACGCGTTTTACAAGATATCGAGACTTGAGGGGATTATACCCGCTCTTG
>JALWKJ010000211.1:0-21783 GCA_027081495.1 Campylobacterales bacterium
CTCGCCTACGACTGAACGCATACCTTTAAGCGAAGGCGCATGACAAACTCTTGCGCAATTGTCTATGTGAGGCGACTTTAAGACTTCTCTCGTAAATTTTTGAAACAGATATGAGCTTTCACAATTTCCTCTAGCGCCTCCGATACTTCCAAAGGAAAAATTACCGTATTTTTGACGAGTCTGCTTTATTTTCCAAGCAATCAACTCGCAAGCTTCATCGATTTGAGGATAAATATATCCCTCGTTATCCACTTTATAACTCGCGAATTTCGACTTTAAAGCTAAAGGAAGAAAGAGTTGATTTTTTTGTAAAAAAGAGTTTTTTATCTTTACTTTGGGAAGTCGTTTTTTAGAATGAACAAAATCAAAACCGTACTTTCCCTTTACGCAAAGTTTTCCTTCACTTACCAAAGCTTCTTTTCTCGCTTCGATATGGATAATTTCGTTGTTTTTTACTTCAGCTAAAATATCACATCCGACACCGCAATAGCAACAGACGCTATCTATCTTCATGTCTATTTATCGATGCGGATCATAACCACTTTTGCGCTAACAAAAGGCAATGATTCTATATCGTTGATAGCATTTAAGATATCTCTCTCCCTGCATTCGTGGGTAGCGCATAAAAGAGTCGCTTTTTTATTATTGTCCGAGGGTCTTTGCAAAAATGTCTCTATCGAGATCGCGTTTTTGCCTAAAATTTCGGCTATTGAAGCAAGTACGCCGGGCTCATCGTTTACAAACATGCGAAGATAATACTCGCTATGTATATCGACTTTTTGAACTAGTGTCAAATTTTCGCTTAAAAAAGGCTTTTTAAATCCAAGCATCGGCGAACTCTGCCCCGCTCTTACTATCTCGACTATATCCGATATCACCGCGCTCGCCGTTGCGTCTCCTCCGGCTCCCGGACCATAATAGAGAGTCTCGCCGACACAATCTCCTATAACGCTTATACCATTCATGACGCCGTCGATTTTCGCTATCATTTTATCTTTGTTTACAAGCGCGGGATGAACTCTAAGTTCAATTTTGCCGTTATTTTTTTTGGCTATCGCTAAAAGTTTTATGCTATAACCAAACTCTTTGGCAAACTCTATATCATCCTTTTTTATCTCTTCAATACCCTCTATAAGGATATCTTCGGGCTTCGCATCAATACCGTAAGCTATTGAAGACAAGATCAATAACTTATGAGCGGCATCAAAACCTCCGACATCAAATGTCGGATCCGCTTCGGCATATCCAAGCTCTTGAGCCTCTTTTAGAACTTCATCATAATTTACGCCCTCTTCTATCATTTTTGTAAGCATATAGTTGCATGTACCGTTTAAAATTCCTTTAATCGCCATTATTTCATTTGCGCTAAGTCCCACTTTTAAAGCATTTATAATTGGAATACCGCCTGCGACGCTCGCTTCGTATCCTATAGGAATATCTCCGGCAATTTTTTGAAGATCGAACCTATGATAAGCCAAAAGAGCTTTATTTGCGGTTACAACCGCCTTTTTTTTGTAAAGCGCCTTTTTTATTATTTCAAAAGGTTTTTCCGTTCCCCCCATAAGTTCAACGACTATATCTATTGAGTCGTCGTCAAGTATTTCGTTAGGATCGTCAAAAAGAGGTATATTTACATCTCTCTTTTTCGACAAATCACTGACTACTCCTTTTACAACCGTAATCTCTTTACCGGCTCTTGCGCTTATGAGTTTTTTATTTTTCTCTAAGATATTCGCGACACTCTGTCCTACCGTACCTACCCCGACAATACCTATCTTAATCATGTCTCAAACCTCTGTTTTTAACGACTGAAGATATTTTTTTATGTTTCTTGCCGCCTGACGGGTTCGCTTTTCATTTTCAATCAACGCGATTCTAACAAAATCATCTCCATGCTCGCCAAAACCTATTCCTGGACTTACGGCAACTTTCGCCTCTTTTAAAAGCTGTTTGGAAAACTCCATACTCCCAAGATGCGCCGCTACGGGAGGAAGCTTTGCCCATACGAACATCGTTGATTTAGGCTTTTGTATATGCCACCCCGCCTTGGAAAAAGCATCGCAAAGCACATCTCTTCTTTTTTTATATTTCTCTATAATCTCTTCAAGGCAATCCTGAGGACCGTCAAGCGCGATAGTAGCGGCAACTTGAATCGGAGTAAACATACCGTAATCAAACCATGATTTTATCTTTTGAAGCGAAGTAATCAATTTTTGATTGCCTACAAAAAATCCGACTCTCCAACCTGCCATATTGTAACTTTTTGAAAGCGTAAAACTCTCTACCGCAACATCTTTTGCACCCTCGACTTCAAAAATGGACGGCGTTTTATAGCCGTCAAATGTCAAGTCGGCATAAGCGATATCGCTGATAATATAAAATCTCTCTTTTTTGGCAAGCGCTACAAGCCTTTCATAAAAAGGCTTCTCTACCGTTACTGTGGTGGGATTATGGGGAAAGTTAACTACGACAAACTTGGGTCTGGGAATCGATTCTTTAAAGGCTTTATCAAGATTTTTAAAAAAGACCTCTTCATCGAGTCTATACTCCTTATCAAAACTAAGCGGAGAAGTTACGACATTTCCTCCCGCTATTATAAAAGCATGAGTGTGGATCGGATACGCCGGCTCCGGAACTATCGCGACATCTCCGGGATTGGTTATAGCCTGAACAAGATGCACATACCCCTCTTTTGAGCCCATCGTAGCGACAGCCTCTCTTTCGGGATCAAGATCGACACCGTATTTTCGTTTGTACCAATTACAAATAGCAAGTCTTAATTTATAGATTCCTTTACTTGCGGAATAGCCGTAGTTTTTGGGTTTTTGCGCCGCTTCAACCAATTTATCCACGATATGCTTAGGCGTAGAACCGTCTGGATTCCCCATGCTAAAATCGATAATATCTTCGCCTTCTCTTCTGGCTTTTAATTTTATTTCGTTTATTTGGGCAAAGACATATTCGGGCAGTCTGTTTATAGTATTAAATTGTATTTCGTCAAACATGAGATTTTATATTCCTGATTTGTATAGTATTATCTTCGGTTAGCTAAATAAATGCTAAGTCCCTTTCTTAGGTTTTCAAGGGTATATATATCACCTATTTTCATATAACTGGCATCTCTTGGTATCTCCAGTCTGACATTATAACTTTTTATATCTTTTGAATAGTTATCTACAATTTTAAGATTTTTATCATAAAAGACTATATAAGGATGCCAACCGTTAAGCTTTGAACTGTTTAAAAGAACGACCTTGGCGTTTGAAACATTTATCCAGTAAGGCTCAAGCGGTTTTGCAAGGCGTATCTTTTTCTTATAGGGAAGAATTTTTGGAACAATGTTTATATCCGATATATTGACAAAATAACGCCAATTCGAGATAGAAAATCTTTTTATTTTGACAATTTCGCATCCTCTTTTCAAAAAAGCGTCGGATATTAAAATAGGATCGGGCGCGGTATCGGAATAGACAGAGACTTTATACATAAAACCGCTTTCATCTTTGATAACTTTTTGTATATCTATATGACTAAAACCCAACTCATTTAAAGTCGTTTTTATCAAATGCACGAAAACTAACGGTCTATTTTGTTTTGTTGCGAAACTTAGCCCGATGGCGGTACTTCTTGAGAGTTTAAGTTTTAAGAGGTTATTCTCTTTAAGTTTTCGAAGAACTCTGTCATAATCGATATGCGAACCTCTATAAAACTCTCTTGGATTTTTAAAGATAGCTTTTATAATCTTTTTATTCGCAATATAGCTGTTTTTACCGGTAATATTTTCTATCTCTTTATAAAACGATGCCGCCTGAAGCGAAAAAACAAAAACTACAAGCAGCGCTAATACTCTTACCAATTTACCCCTTTGCTGTAAACAAGAAACTCTCTTTTGTTGATTTGCATAATATTTCCGTTTTTATATATAAAACGAATCGGTCCTTGACCCCTAAATCTATATGAATATCCATTATTAAATATCTCAAAATATTTATGCCCGACAACAATAAGCTGCGGTCTTGTCGTATCAAATTTAAATGAAGATTTTATCAAAAAATCTTTTTTTGTAAAATTATCGAGATATATTATACCAACCCAACACTTTTTTACAGGTTTAATATATAGTCTATTTTTTGTTTTTGATTTTTTCGGCGCCGTGCTTTTTACCGTAACAGAGGTTTTTTTGCCTGATATAGAGCCGTTTTTTTCAGATAAACTTCTTTGCGTCATATTAGTTTGAGCGACTTCTTTTTCGGTTTGATTTATCTCTCTTTTCTCATTACTTTGTTTTTGGCTTAAATTTTCTTCATCTTCTATCGCCGCAAGCGACGCTTCTACCGAAAGGTTATACTCTTTTACCATTTGCTTGACCATAGCGTCGAGATCAAGATCGTTTTCACCCTCGTCTTCTAAAATTTCAGCCGTTTTTGTTTCAGATGAAGTTTTCGCGGATGTTTTTTTATAAGAGCCGTTTTCTTCAAGCTTAACCAGATTTTTTTTAGCTTCTTGGATAATTTCACTGTTTGAATCATGTAAAATCACCTTTTCACCCGATTCAAGCTCGCTTAAGGAGTTGTTTTCCGATAAAATATAGATGATCGCCGCAATCAAAAACAAAACCAAAGGCGCTATCCATACAAGATATTTTTTCCAGATATTATTATCTTTGCTTTGAGCTTCTACAACCAGCCTCTCTTTTCTTTTTTGACGATTTTGCTGATAATAAGATATATAAGCCTGTCTAAGTTCTTGTAAATTTACGGGATATTCTCTTTCAAGAATCTTTATAAATCCCAAGGCTTTGGTTTTATTTATATGAGTAAAATCACCTTCAAGAAAAGAGATCAAATCTTCCTCGTTGATAAAGGTCTTGTTTGAAACCTTTTTCAGCCCCACCTTCTTGAGATAGTTCACCGACTCCTCTAAAGTTGAAGCTTTTTGAGATGAAGACTCTTCTTGTTTTTCCAAATTTTCGTCTATTTGTTCATTTTCTTTTACTTTCTGTCGCGTAGTCTTCGGTTTCCTTCCTCGTCTTGTACTTGGCTTCGGATTTTTTTTCTCTTCCATTTATCTCATCCTATCACATAATATCGCTGTCGCTGCACTTACATTTAGAGAATCGAATTCTCTTTGCATTTTTATGGTTATCTTTTTGTCGCATCTATTTACTATGCGCTCCGGCAGACCCTTGCCCTCACTTCCCATCACTAACGCTTTTTTTTGTGAAAACTTTACTCCTCTGACATCTTCACCCTCTATAGTCGCCGCATATATAGCGAAACCGCTCTGTTTGAGTTCGTTTATCAAACTCATCGTATCTTGAAAGTGAACGATCGGCATCTCAAATATCGCCCCGCTGCTTGATCTTATAAGCGCTTCGATCGCAAGAGAGTTAACGCCCGATATTATAACTCCCTCAACTCCCAAGGCATAAGCGCTCCTTATGATAGCGCCGATATTTCCCACATCCGTAACACTATGTAAAACTAGTAAAAAAGCGCTTTTTTTTACATTTTGAAACTCGGCAAGATCCAAATCTTTTATGCGCATAAAAAAACCTTGATGATTTCCGCCCTTTGCCATTGCCTGAGCTTTTTTCGCATCCAATTTTATAATGGGTTTCTTTTGCGTTTTAATCTTTGAAAAGAGCTTTTTATCGATCTCTTTTGCAAGAAAAACTTCCTCTATTAAAGAGGGGTGTTTGTCCAAAATGTATAAAAAAATTTGCTTTCCGTATATTATCATAAATTTATTTTACTGCAAAAGAATTAACAGGGTATTAAAGAAGTTCGCTATAACACTGTTTTGGGGATTTTCCGGTGATTTTGGCTATCAATTTCGCCGCTTGTTTTTTGGAAATATCAAGAGAAAGTATATCTTCAACACTTATAGCGCCAAGCTCTTTTTTATCGCTATTTATAACAACTACCCATTCACCTTTAATATTTTGAAGTTTTATCGTTCGTAAAATTTCACTCGCGCTGCCTTTGAAATGCTTTTGGTGCATTTTTGTAGCTTCTTTTATCAAAAAAATCTCTCTTTTTTCATCGATGTTACAAATTTGCTCAATAAGTTTGATAATTCTGTGCGGCGATTCATAGACGATAGTTACAAACCCGTTAAAAAGAGCCTCTCTAAGCGCTTGTTCTCGATTCGCTCCTTTATGCGGTAAAAATCCGTAAAAAAGAAATCTAGCTTCGCAAAAACCGCTCGCCGCATACGCGACAAGCGCCGCATTCGCACCCGGAAGCACATCATAGGCGATATTATGTTTTTGCGCATAATCAACCAAACGACATCCCGGATCAGATAGCGCCGGCATTCCGGCATCACTTAAATAAAGCACGATCTCTTCTTTAAAAATTTCAGGCGAAATATCCAAAAGTACACGCTCTTCGTTGTGGGAATGGAGGGATATAAATTTCTGAACTTGGGGTGAAATACCTCTTTTTTCTTTCAAAAGAGAGATTAATCTTTTTGTAACTCTGGTATCTTCACAAAATATAGTGGTAGCGCTCTCAAGGAGTCTTAGACTCCTGAGCGAAATATCTTCGAGGTTCCCGATCGGCGTCGGGACAAAATATAACACAAGAGAAAATTATTTTAAGTTATATTTTTTCTTAAACTTCTCTACCCTTCCGGCGGCATCGACGATTTTTTGACTACCGGTAAAAAAAGGATGGCACTCATTGCAAATATCTATTCTCATTTCAGGCGTATTTGACATAGTCTCAAAACTATTTCCACACGCGCATGATACTTTACATTCCATATATTCGGGGTGAATATCTTTTTTCATCTTTTTTTCCTTGAGTTTTCCTGCATATGATAACAGGATTTGGGATTGTTAGGTGCGCAATTGTACCAAAAAGAGTTTAGGATAATCTTAAGCAAAAAAACAGCAGACCGTAAAAAGGTCCACTGCCATATAGGGGGAGGGGAACCATAAGTATAACAGAAAATAAAATTTAAATCAAGAGTTTAGCACAAGTTGCGATCGCGGCGGCTTCACTTTTTAGTATAAAGTCGGTTTGAAAAGATATTTTAGGATATTTTAAAAAGATTTTTCGCTCTCTTTGGCTAAATCCGCCCTCGCACCCTATAAAAATCCGCTTTATGTCGATCCAATTCGTCTGCGCTCCGCCAAAATCAAGCACAAAAATATCTTCGTATCTCAAAAGCGTCTCATCTACGCTCTGGATGATTTCCATCTCCAAAATATCGCTTCTACCGCACTGTTGAGAAGAGTTGATCAATATCTTTTTCAATCGATTTAAATCGATTTTAAAGTTTCTCTGACTTCTGTCGCAATAAACAAACGATATCTTTTTTAGTCCCATCTGGTTTAAAACGGGAATCGTTTTTTCTACGATTTTCGTATCTATAACACACCAAATTATATGAAACTCTTTTGAAGCTGCGCAAATTTTCTCTTTTTGATCAATTAACTTTAAATTTGCCTCTTTTTTTTGAATATCTTGTATTTCGTACAGATATAAATTTTGATCTTTCAAATTTCTTATATTTATTTTATCGCCGGATTTTAAGCGATGAACCTTAAATAGATACCTATATTCTTCACCTTTTATCAAAAGCTCTTTTAACCCGCCTTGAGGATTATAGAGAAATTGCATAAGAGATCAATCCGACAACCGCTATAAGAATGATATCGACAATATATTTTTTCTTTGCATACTCTTTAAAAGTTTTTTGGGACTCTATATCGACCTCTTTTGTTTTTTTGAAAAGCTTATGCAGTCTTACGCTCGAATATATAATCCAACAAATCGCTGCTATCATCATAACGACTCGTAAACTAACGCTAAAACCTGTCGCTCCCAGCACTACAAGCCCGGTAAAAAACAAAGCCGCAAGCATTATATAATACTGTAAAGAGACGCTTTCTACACGATTGGAAAATCCGCGAAATTCTTTGTCGGAACGAACAAAGAAAAAACTTAAAACCGCTATTAAAAGCGCAATAACAACAAATATAACATGCAGCGAAATAGCCATCGATATCATCTCTTCCACAAGTTACTCCTATTTTTTGCCGGTTATTATAGCCAAAGTTATTGATACTCTAAAAATATCAAACTTCTTTTGCCGTACAAAAAACTTATCTGAGAATTTTGATAGCTTTTTTCTTTATACCCGAATCGAAACTATTATCAAAACTACTCCCGTTAAAATCTCCGCTTTTTATACCCGAAGTATCATTTTTATAATCAAATATATACTCAAAACAGGGGTGTTCGGCGCAACTGCTGCCCACGGTAAAATTATAATCTTCATATTTACTAAACCAAAGCCATGAAGGTATATCTACATGATAAAAAATCTTTTGGGCGCTTGTAGTATCCGTTTTAGCGATACTAAAACCTACCTTACCATCTTTTGGATTTGGAGTATCAACACTAACCGAAACTCCTGAAACAACACTTTGAAGCTTTCTTTTTTTCATAGGATTAAAATCGCTGTTTTGAATTGAAGAGACGGCGTCATCGTCCGTATTTAGATACCAAGACTTTGTCATTTGCACAAACCGGGAAGGAATCAACTTAACGCCGTTTCCATCCCAATAAACTTCTATATCCATTTCACCCTTTACGGGCGATTGCGTCGTTTTCATATCAGCCGTCCTAAGTCTCGCATAATAAAATGTGCTATTGCCGTCAAAAGTCTGAAGCTTATCCGATTTAACCGTCGTATCGTTACGGTCTCGTAACGAAATGTTTATATCACTGTTCAGTCCTTTCAAATAAAGCGGATTTTTCAAAATAGAAAAATTCCTGCCGAAATTAAATTTTAAATCCCCGTACGAGATAGACGCCGCTCCTGCCGTAAAATTAAGATCTTTTACTATGTTTTCATCTATATTTGAAGAAAGATTCGGATTTTTTTCTACTTTTAGCTTCAAATAAAAATCGATATCGTTGGCAAAATACTTGTTTTGAGGATTTTGATAATTCGTCATGATCGATCCGTTTTTTCCAAGCGCCTTAACCGTAAACGAAAGGTTTTTAAGATTTGCTCCCATATTCGCCAAATCATTTGCGAAATATGTAAACTTACCGTCGTTATGATTACTCATAAGAGGCGTGGCGGGAAAAGATATATCGAATCTATCGGGTATAAATGTAAGATTTTGCTCAAGATAGATTCTTCTTTGCGCCAGCGGAGTATCGTCGCTATCGACTATCGACCATGTCGTATCGTTGAGTTCAAGAGATACTTTGCCGACATTATCGAAACCTAGGGTCGTATCTGCGCTTAAACCGTCGGTAAAGTTAAAATTACCGGTAGGCGTAAAAGTACCGTCCATCGATGAACCGTCGCTATCGTCTCTAAAGTATTTTTTGCTCGCGGGCGCGACGGAAAAGTTAAAATCCCGCGTTAATGTCGTACCGTCGCTATTTAACGCTGCGGCTTTAAATATATAATTTTGTTCAGCCGTAAGTTTATTTGCAGGAAGATTTTGGAGTTTAAATTTTTCCGGACGAATTGAAAATTCATCGGTAGAATTGGACTCTACGATATCTCCCTTGTAGCTGCCTAAAACTCTGATTTTCGCACATCTTACCGCTTTATCATGAGAAAAAACGGGCACGGTAAAACAACCGCTTGCGTTTACTTCTTGGTTTCCGCTCCATATTTCGGTAGTATTATAAAGCGTACTACATGAAGTATCATTGAAACTTAAAAGCTCCAATTTCGTAATATTCGCATCGACAAGCGATGCGTTGTTGTCGCTCTTATCGGCCGCTAAAACACTCATAGATATATTTGAACCGGCTATTTTCGTCTTAATATTATTATTCCAATTAAAACATCCTCCGTCAAAATCGACTACATTAAAAATAGGCTGCGCGCAGATTATATTTCTAATTGCCGTCGATTCACCGTTATATATATTTGCGATTTCGGTAGCGTTTACTTCACCTTTATAGATCTTTAATTCATCAAGATAACTTTTAAATCGAAAATTATCGCTATTTCTCCAACCCCCGATTCTAGCGCTTGAATCTACAAGGGATTTTGTATTATCAGGCGTATTTTTCAGTTGCGACAAAGATTGTAATACGCCGTCGATATATAGTCTATTTGAATAGATATCTTCATTTGTAAATACGGCAGCTACATGATGCCATCCATTTCCAAGAGAACTACTGCTAATACCGTATAAATCGCTTTTTGAAGTATTAAACCCGAAATACCCGCTTTTTAACCAAAGATCATAATAACGCCACCCAAAAGGCATTACGCTATTTGCCGCCGCATCCCAATACATCCAAAACATTACCGTATGTTTTTTATATTTTTGTGTCGCAACCGCCAAATTATCTATATCCACGGCTCCTCCGTTAAGCTCAAGCGCATGACCGATTACTTTTTGATTTTTTGAAATATTTATATCGCCGCTTGTAAGCGTACCGTCATTATCCGCGAAAGCCGAGTCTATCACTTCATCCGCCGCGCCCGTATATTTACACTCGTCAAAACGATACTCCGCCAACAAAACGGGCGCCGTACAATCTACGGCCATTCTATGCGACCCGTCAAAATTTTTATGCGCCGATTCGTTTTCATACATTTTTGCTACCTGAGTCGGCGTCATAGATAGTTTGAAAATCTTAAACTCATCCATTAAACCTTGAAAATCCTGATTTGAGTCAAATCCTCCCGCGACACTATCTTGTTCTTGCCCGAGAATCAGTCCGCTTGGATCCAAATTTATCCCTCCTGTCGGAAAAGATGAGTAACAAACAATATTTTTACCGTCTATGTATAGACAAATTTTATCCGATTTTCTCGTCCAAGTCAGCATATGCCAAACATTATCCGCTATATTTGGAACCGTAAACTGTTCATAACGACCCATTAACCACAACTCCATCGTAGTAGAATTTTCGATCCAAAACAGCAATTCGTTGTCATCTGAGGAATTAGCTCCAGAAAGCAGCGACTGCATCCCACCGTATGAGGTTTTAATCCAACAAGAGATAGTAAAATCTTCTAAACCGTTAACTAAAGTACTATTTAAATCTATCATATCAACCACGGAATCGGCGTTAAAATCGGCGCTATTATTAATCTTACCCGTTTGCGACGAACTTACCAAATATGGAGTCGCGTTCATGTCATGCCCGCTGGTATCGACTATATCGCTTACGCCGTCATTCCAGCTACACTTGTCAAACCTATACTCGACAGCCATAGAACATGAAGGAACATTTCTAAAAGTACCGTCATAATTTAGTTCGGATTTGTCATTGGCGTATATGATCTCGACTTCGCTCTCTGTTAACACCCTATCAAATATCTTTACTTCATCGAATTTTCCCAAAAAGTTTTCGCTAAGATTTCCACCGACACTATCTTGATCGATACCTATCATCAAACCTCCGTTATCGATAGTAACGCTGCCCGCGGTAGAAGAGTCGATAAAAGTAGCGTTTATCTCTTTGTTTCCGTCGATAAAAATAACGAAATTTTGATCTTTTCGCGTTAAAACCAAATGATGCCAGCTATTATCTTGAATATTTTGTATAGGAATTTTGTTTGAACGGATTCCCTTCAAAAAAAACTCTATATATCCGCTATCTCTAAGCCATAATAATACCTCGTTCGCATCCTCACTCGTTCCACCCGAATGCGCGCCTGAAATAATGCTTTGATAGTCGCCCGCACCGGTCTTTAACCACAATGAAAGAGAAAAACCGTTTTGTCCGTTTAACACTCTACTATCAAGCGAAATATAGTCCGAATTTGAATTTACGCTCAAGTCTATACTAAGATTTTTTAACGCATCATATGACGAAGCGGCGAAAGAGGATACTCCATCATAGTCGTTTACGCTATCTTTGATCTCTTTGGGCGTACCGTTTAGAGTACATTCATCAAGTCTATATTCGGCTTTTGGAGGATTTGAAAGAGTACAACTAACGCCATCTCTGTCAAGTCCCGTATATCCTTTACCGTTTTTTTCATAATTATATATCTGCAAAACTCTAGCATCGTCTATCGGGACATCAAATATTTTAAGTTCGTCAAGATATCCTTCATAATCTTGATTTATATCAAAATTTCCGCCGACACTATCTTGTTCTTGCCCCAGTATCAAACCGCCCGAATCGATTAAAAGCGCTCCCGTAGGCATACCGCCTTGACAAACTTTGTTTGCTCCGTCAACATAGATACAATTCATATCGCCGCTTCGAGTCCAAGTTATCATATGCCAATTGCCGTCGGCTACGCTTGGAATCGTCAATTGCGTATAATTGTTTTTTATCCAAAGCTCTATCGTAGTATCGTTCTCAAGCCATAAAATCAATTCGTTGGCAACGGAACTATTGGCTCCTGAAATTAATGCCGAAGATGTACTTGTCGTATTTATCCATAAAGAGATCGCAAAATCGCTTACTCCGTTTAAAATAGCGTTATCAAGAGAGATTAAATCACTCGTGCTGTTTTTCGTAAAATCAGCCGCTTTGTTAATTTGAGCTATAGATGAGGGCGTCATATAAAAAGATGACGCGTTTCTCTCAAATGAACTTGAATCGACTATATCAAAAACTCCGTTTGTCCAGCTGCATTCGTCAAATTGAAAATCGGCTATCGCTTTAACGCTGCTACAATCCTTTCCGTTATCGACTATGCTCCATCCAAATCCGGATATGATGTTCGATCTGGCATTTTCACCTCTACAATAATTACTATATCCGCCATGAAAACTTAATCCCGACTGCAAAGCTTCATTATTCCATTTGATAAGCAGGTTGTCGTAATTTTCACTTGAAAGCGTCGCATGATTTAAAAAATTTGTCATATTCGTAACATTACTGACATCCCAGTCGCTTATGTCTTGATTGAATTTTACGGCGTAATAGAACATATCTTTCATGTTCGTTACACTACCGACATTCCAATTTCCTATCGGCTGATTAAAAGACTTCGCATTGCAAAACATTCTCTCCATATTCGTTACATTGCTTACATCCCAGCCGCCAATGGGCTGATCGAAATCAAATGCGCGATAAAACATCCACTTCATATTTGTAACTTGTGATACATCCCAGTTTCCTATCGGTTGATTGAATTTATGCGCTACATCAAACATGTTTGCCATATTCGTTACATTGCTTACATCCCAATTTCCTATCGGCTGATTAAATACCGATGCTCCGGCAAACATAGATCTCATATTCGTAACATTACTGACATTCCAATCTCCGATTGGATGATTGAAAGATGAAGCATACGCAAACATTTCAGCCATATCCGTCACTTTTGAAACATCCCATTTTCCTATCGGCTGATCAAAAGCGGCGACATTTCTAAACATATAAGCCATATCCGTAACATTACTGACATTCCAATCGCTTATATCTTGATTAAATGGCGGAACATAAGCAAACATAGAGCTCATATCCGTCACTTTTGAAACATCCCAATTTCCTATCGGCTGATTAAAAGATGTCGTATGTGAAAACATCCACTTCATATTTGTTACATTGCTTACATTCCAGTCGCCAATGGGCTGATTAAAAGAGGAGGCTCTATAAAACATTCTCCACATATTCGTAACATTACTTACATCCCAACTATTTAGTGTTTGGTTAAATTTTATGGCAACATTAAACATATTTGCCATATTCGTCACATTACTTACATCCCAATCGTCTATGGGTCGGTTGAACGATCTCGCGCCTTCAAACATGCCGTACATATTTGTTACGCTACTAGTATTCCAATCACCTATGGGCTGGTTGAAAGCATCGGCATATGCGAAAACCTGCATCATATTCGTAACTTTTGATACATCCCAGTTTCCTATCGGCTGGTTGAAAGCTTTAGCGCTTCGAAACATATTGTTAATGTTCGTTACGCTACTGGTGTTCCAATCACCTATGGGTTGGTTAAACGATAATGCACTTGAAAACATTTCCGCCATATTCGTAACTTTCGAGACATTCCAACCATTTATATTTTGATTAAATGCCGTCGCCCTACAAAACATTTTACTCATATTCGTTACATTTGAAAAATCAGGAATATCCGTCGCTTGTCCGGCAAGGTTACTACATCCGTAAAAAGCTCTTGCCATATCATAGAACCACTTCCCGTTACCCCATTGATCTATGGAAATTATTTTATCTTTATCGCCGCTATTGCCGAAACGAAGCCTGGGAGTAGCATTATAAACTCTAACCGTATAAATACCGGCCGTACCGAAATCATGAGTTAAAGGTCCCGATAATCCCGTTTCGTCTATAATCCCGTCATTATTCCAATCCACATCGTATCCGCTGCCGGTCATCGGAATAGAGATAGATGTAAAATTACTGACTCCCGCGTTATCCGTTTTCCAAGTAGTAACAAAAGCCCCGTCGTTCATAGTAACGGTAAAATCATTCGATACAAGCGTAAGATCCGATACGACCGTATTGGTTATTTCATAAGTATAAACCCCCTCGTCCGCGGACGAGGCGTTCTCTTTTATATAAATTCTTTGTGTAGCGCCGTTTATTGCGACTCCGTCTTTGTACCACTGATATCGATCATTTCCGCTGGGATTCGCTAAAACGGACGGGACTATCTTCAAGGTAGAACCGTTTGAAAATGTCACGCTTTTTGCGGTATCTACTTTCGCCTGGGGTTTGTAATTATAATATTGTAAAGCCGAATAATCGTTATGATTTTTTTCGAAATCGGAAAATACAAAATTATTATTTCTAAACTCTACCTGTATAATATCTGGATGATTCGCCAAAACGATCGGAATATCGCCGCTTAATTGATTTTCTCGTATCTTTATACCTCGAAGCTTTGTCAAATTCGATATATTCGGCGATATCTCTCCGACAAAAGAACAGTTTTGTATATAAAGCCAATTAAGATTTGTCAATGTCCACAAAGTATCGGGAATGGCGCCTCCCAACTGATTACCGTTTATATCAAGAGCGGTTAAATTAACTAAATTTCCTACCTGCGACGAAAGTCCTCCAGTTAAAGAATTGCCGTAAAGATAGAGTCCTCGCAACTTAGTCAAATTCCAAAGCTCAACGGGAATAGTTCCGCTAAGAGAGTTTTGAGCCAGCATCAAAATTTCTAATCCCGCGCTTAAATCTCCGATTTGTGTCGCAATAGTGCCTGTAAGATTATTGTTTTTAAGCTCTATTTTTGTGACATGACCCCCGCTTACGGTAATACCAAACCATGCACCGACAGTCGTAGATGTCAGCCAGTTTGTATTATCATTCCAATTGGCTCCGTCAGTAGAGTTATAAAGCGCTACCAACGCGTCGCATTCGCTTTTGGGCACATCGGTGACATTATCGCAAATCGCGGCGTTTAATAGAGTGTTTAAAGACAGAAAAAAGAAAACGACTTTGAGTAAAAAATAGTTTCTCATATATATTCCAATAGTGTAAATTTAAACCCCAATCTTATACTTGTCAATGATTGTCCGATTAGTAAATAGTATAAAAGCAAATTTTATTCCCTTGTGCGGTGATAATCTTTTTTCTATGGAACAAGTTGTGCTTTTTCATCGATATGAGAGCCGCATTTAGTTTGATTGAACTTATTTTTACCATTGTCATTATGATCGGCGTTTTTTCGACTATCCCAAAAATTCTTTTTTCGATAGGAAAAAGCGACTCTTTTGCCCTCAAACAAGACGCTTTCTTCCAAGCCGTATCGCTTACGAATATCGCTTCGCTTTTGGCATGGGATGAAAACAATACGGACGAAACGGATATACTT
Source organism: Campylobacterales bacterium (assembly GCA_027081495.1). GTDB lineage: Bacteria > Campylobacterota > Campylobacteria > Campylobacterales > QNZT01 > QNZT01. The sequence continues at coordinate 15,766 of JALWKJ010000211.1, forward strand.
CAAACAAAAAGTTCATATTTTGAATGTAATCTTTCGACAAAATATCGAATAGGATCATATAAAAGTTCAAACGCAAGAGTCTGCTCGCAAGAAATAAACGCCTCTTTTACGCTAGAAAGCGACAGCGGTGAGAGCGACTATCTGTTATTTGACGATATAGATGATTTTAACGACTTCGCAGTTATCGTCACAACCTCATCCGGTAAAACAAAATATAAACTTTATAATCAAGTCTCATATTTGACGGATAGCTTCATATCCCAAAGCACAAATACGATGACTATCGATCTAAACCTCTCGACTACTAGCGCTACGCCTACAAATATAAAAAAATTCAAATCGACAATCGAATATGCCGGGAAAAGAGGCAAAGAGCGAAATATCAGCTCTTTTTACTATTACTCCACAAACATAGGGCAATTTATCCTAAATAGTAGGAGTTGGTGATGAAAAAAGCGGCGTTTACGATGGTTGAACTTATCATGACGATTGTCGTTTTGGGTATTTTGGCTTCAGGAGCGTATGTTTTTGCTTCAAAGCTTTTTTACAGATCCGCAAGAACAAAAGCCATAAGTGAACTCTCCATGCAAAGCGCCCTCATAAGCGCCCAAATTTCGGAACTTCTTAAAAATAGAATACCCTCGACCGTCATAGGATACGACAGCATAAACGATAAATTTGAATCAATCTATACCATAACAAATTCATATCCGATTCTCGAATGGATCGGAGTCGATTACGAAGGATTAAAAAACGGCGACTACAGCGGTTTTGTCGATTTTGATAAATGTAATAAATCTCAAAATCTCATCTATTCGCCCTCAAGCGACATAAACGCCACAAACAGAGCTTTGGTTTTTGCGGGGTCGTTTGATGAAGGAAGCGTGGTTTATGATGAAGCCGATTTTAACTCTTCGTTTGGATGGCACTCCAATAATGCGGATAAAATATTCGACCTAAATCAAAGCGCTTCAAGCGGTACAAATCTCTACCTTCAAAAAACTCCGGATGTCATTTATGAAAAATACTCTCTGGTAAAAAGCGCTTATGCCGTAGCCAGATACGGCGATATAAAAACGGACGCTTTATGCATAAACGATCTTAACCTATCTAAAACCATAGGAGATAAAACGCTCTTTTTATTTTACGATTATAGACCATGGAGAGGCGAAAGTTTTTGCGCCGATCCAAACTCGATCAACGCTTCGGGTAAAGTCACGATACTATCAACCGACGCAAGCGGTTTTGAAGTAGATTTTGTCAATGAAAATCTACAATTTAATCTTTCACTAAACCGCATCATAAAAAAACCGGGCAAAGATTTAAATCTCACCATATCTAAACAGAAGGTAATATTTTGAAAAGGAGGGGTTTTGGGCTTATACAGGTTATATTTTTCATGGTGCTTTTATCGGGGATTTTGGCAATCTCTATGAAATATGCTTCTATCTCCGCAAAACAGACGGCGGATCTATATACAAAAGAACAGGCCAAACTCTTTATGCAAAGCTCGATAGAACTAGCGCTTTTAGGTTTAAGCGGACATGATAAAAGCGGAGGATGTATTCACAAGATAAAGATTATCTCGCAAGATAGAAGATTTATAGCCGATATAAACATAAGCGACTATTTTCTTATAAATTCGGAAATTTGCGACAGAAAAAGCGCTATAAACACACAAGAGTCAAACGGAATGATCATGATGGACATAGTAGTCGAGACCAATAACTCACACCCAAAAAACGGCGAGTCCATAAGGCTTGTCAGGCGCACTTTACAAAGGCCGTAAATATGCGAAACAAAAGAGCGTTTTCTATGATTGAACTTATTTTTATTATCATTATTTTGGGAATTTTAACCGCATCTATCAAGATGGCCGTACCGGATTCAAGATTAAGAACTGATACCGAATCGATCATACAAAAGATAAAACAGACCCAATTAAAAGCTTTGGAATACTCTCATGAAGTTTTAGGCGATACGCAATGGAGAGAGAAAGATTATAACGACACTTGCATCTTTTTAAATAAAGAGTATTTAGATTCGGTTGAAAAAGATAAAAACGGCGCGAAACCTTATCTTCTAAGCTCCCAAACTAGTTTGACTTCAAACGCTTCAAAAGTTTGTTTCGACGATCTCGGACGCCCGTATAAAGATAACTATAAATTAAATAATTTCCTAAATATGCCGATAGAGTTAAATGTGACCTATAAACAAAAAAACAAATCTATACTCATCATGCCCTATTCCGGTTGCGTGATAATAAAACGGTAGGAACTTGGATGTTAAAAACGGATATAAATTTTGTCAATCTACAAAACGATACTGTTTTTTCACTCGATAGTAAACAAAAAATCACGCCCGATACAAAGATAAATCCCAAAAAAGCGACTATAGCGTCAAGACTTTGTTTTAACGATATCGTAACTCATAGTTTCAAGCTTGAAAAAAAATACTCCCCTAGCGAACTTGCAATCGCCGTCGAACTTAAAATGTATGAAGATTTAGGTCTTGATATCCAAAAAGAGTATAAAATATCACATATACAAAAGCATACGGATATCGAAAATATTCTGCTTATTGAAGCTTTTGCGTTCGATAAGAAAAATGTACAACAAAAATATGCACAAACTCTTAAAAATATAAAGTATCTTGACTTCTTAGTCATACCGCCTCTCGTATTTGAAACACTGTATGTAAACGATAAAATAGAAAAAGGCAACGATGTATTTGTTTATATAGCCGAAAATGAGGCGTTTTTAACTTTTTATAAAGACGGAACCTATTTATCTTCAAAAAAGATCAAATCATTAAATGAAATGATAAAAGATCTTGAATCCAAAAATATCAGGATAACTTTAGACGATCTAAAAGAGATACTTGCGAAAAAAGGTGTCGATAAAGAAAAATATACTCTTCTTGAATATGAAATATATGATTATGTCAGTACGACTTTCGAAAAAATTTTCTCAACTATAAAAAATCTTGCTCTTCATAACCGAAATATCTATAATTTTACCAAACTCGATAACATTTATGTAAAAGTGGCAAATGCGAGCGTCGTAAATCTATATACGCTGATTCAAGAACATATCGAAGGGGTAAAACTATATCCGCTAAATCTTTTCAAAGAGTATGAAAATCTGGACTTTATCGATATTTTATCGGCATATTTCGTTCAAGACAAAATAAAAATAGACGACAATACCCTAAATGCGACATTTTACAAGAAAAAAATACCTTTTTTAAAAACAGAGGTCGGAAAATTTTCAATCGTCGCTTCTTTTTCCATGTTGCTTATACTCTCATATCCGATATACAACCAGATAAAATTGACCAAACTAAATCAAGCGAATCAAAAACTTCAAGAGAGGATTTTACAACTATCGCAAAGTACAAAAATATTGCAAAAAAAGCATAAAAAGATAAAAAGGCAAATCGCCTCTTTAAAAAAACAGAAAAACGACATCTCAAAAAAATTCGTTAAATTACAAAATATAACGGATACTCTTTTATCTCTCAAGTCACAAGACGCAAAATATACGAATATCCTTTTAACGGTAAATTCTCTTTTGCAAAAATATGCCTTAAGCGTTGATAAAGTTATACAATCGGCTGAAAAATCGTTAGATCTTGAACTCTACTCAACAAAAAACAGAAGAGATACTATCGCCTTGTTTATGAAGGATCTTTTGGCCTTGGGATATACGAAGGTCTATTCCAACGAAATAAAACTTGATGACGATAACTATAAAAGTATCATTACCATAAAGCGATAAATCATGAGTAAAATGGAAAAATTTGAAAACTATTTAAAAAAAATTAAATCTTCACAAAAGATTTTCATCTATGCCCTACCCTCATTACTAACCGCGGCGATCATATATCTAAATATATTGCCTTCGCAGGAGGAAGAGTTTGATTTGTCAACGCAAAAAGCGGATCAATTGAAAAGAGATATCAAAAGAAAATCACCGTCGATTCTTAGAAAAAAGATTAAAAAAAGTGAAAAAAAGTTATTGGCTTTGAAAACACAAATCGAAGATAACAAAGATGATCTAAACTATCTATACGCGAAACTTACAAATCTTGAAATTTCCGAATTTGACGAAACGAAATGGACTCTAGCGCTCGATAAAATACTTAAAAAATCACTCTCGTTAAATATAAAAATCGATCATATAAAAAATAGCGATTCGAAAAAAGAAGAAACCGACAACGCGATTTTACCTGAAAAATATGTCGAGATCGCCGGAAGCGGCAACTATGAAAACGCCCTTAAATATCTCAGCTTCATTGAAAATACACGATTTTTGATCGATATTAAAAATATTCGATTCGAAAAAAAGAGCGGTGAAGATAAAATCGATTTTAAGGTTAATTTTACGATTTACGGAATCAAATTATGAAATTTTTATCTTTTCTCTTCATTGCGTTAACCGTTACGCTTAACGCCGATACGGTCGATATTAAAAAAATAGATCAAAAGCTCTCATTTCTTTCAAAACAAGCGCTTCAAAACAGAGGCGGCGACATCAGGGTTTCATATGATCCTTTTTACCCGAAAAATAAAAAAAGCGACTCAAAAAAACACTCAAAAAAGATCTCCTTGCCCGCTATAAAAAAATATAAACCGAAATTGACGATGATTTTAAATAAAAAAGCTTTTATAGACGGTAAGTGGTATAAAGAAAATGAAAAAATATCCGATTTGCTGATATATAAAATAAATCAAGATACTGTATTTTTAAAAAAGAGAAACAAAATTATAAAACTTGAACTCTCTAAAACCAAAAGTATGCTTGTAACAAAAGAGGATATACAATGAGGCTAGCGCTGTTTATATTGCTTGTTTTTACTCTGAATCTCACCGCGGATTGCCAAAGTAAATACTTCTCTTTTAAAGTCAAAAGCACCAAAAAAGCTCCCGGAACTATCATGGATGTACTGGAAAACTTATCCGATACATGTAAAATGAATCTAATTTTCGAGGATGAAAAGAGCCGTCAAAAAGTAAATAAAAAAATTAGTTATATGAATATTCATGACGCATCGCTTGAAGATCTTTTAAATATATTGCTCAGTGAAAATAATCTCAATTATGAATTAACACAAAAAAATACTCTTAAAATATCATATCTAAAAACGAAATCGTTTTATATAGATTATGTTAATTTTACGAAAAGAACTTCTTCTACAAGCAAGACCATCTCCACGGGTACCGGCGAAAACGGAAACGGCGATATGAGTTTAAACTCGCAAAGCGATTTTCAATTCTGGGATAACCTTAAAAATGAAGTCGAAAATATTCTTCACAGAGACGGAGACACATATAAACCGACGGCGGCTACGATCAATAAAGAAGCGGGATTATTAACCGTAACGGGTACAAAGAAACAGCTTGATAGAGTCTCTAAATATATTTCAACCATGATGAAAAGACTTCATAAACAAATACTCATCGACGCGAAAGTAATAGAAGTGACATATGACGACGACCAAACGACTGGTATAGACTGGAGTAAGTTTCAGGCAAACTTCAACGGCGATGCCAAAGGCGATCACAAAGATATATCCGCAACGCTAAAAAACACCAACTATTTGATCGGCTACAATTTTACTATGGCGGGTTTGATAGATTTTTTAAAAACTCAGGGCAAAGTAAATATAGTATCAAATCCTAAAATTCTGACGCTTAACAATCAACCGGCTATCATAAATGTCGGGGAAGAGAAAAATTATAAATACACAACAGGCACTCAAACGACGACGACAAACGGCACGGTTTTGCAACAACCCCAGTTTGAAGTAGGTTCGACTTTTGTCGGAGTGACATTAAGCATTATTCCGGAAGTTTCACAAGACGATTTTATAATTTTAAAAATCAATCCGACGGTAAGCGAAATAACTCAAAGACATCTTGACGAAAACGGAGTGCCCTCTCTTGCTCCCGATATAAAAATAAAACAACTCTCTTCAATCGTAAAAGTAAAAAATAATAAAAAAATATTACTGGGC
>JALWKJ010000211.1:21793-36162 GCA_027081495.1 Campylobacterales bacterium
GAATTATACTGAATGACTAAGTTGATTTAATTATTGCCCAAATAAAAAAATAAATAAAGAAAAAATAAAAAATGCATTATATGCAGTGGATTTATGTCAGATAATAAAGAATCATTAGAGCTAATTCAAAAAAAGAGTGAAAATATTGTTACCAAAGTCCCGATTCTCGGGCAAATTCCAATCTTAGGACATGCTTTCAGGAGCAAGAAAAAAGTTAACTCTAAGAGTGAATTGATTATAGTAATGACACCAAAACTTGTACGAGGTGATGAAGGCGAACCGACTCTCGAAAAACTAGAAAACGGTTTTAGCTACGATTGATCGACTTCACCTCCTGCAAACAATAAAAGAGGTGAAATGAATCAATTTGCGGAAGCCAAAGAGCTATTTAGTGACGACTTCGATCTAAGCGGCTATTTTGACAGTCTCTCCTTTGAGTATGCCAAAAAACAGTTGATAGATGCTATGCAAGTGCATGATATGCCTTTGATATTTGTACTTGGGAATCCCGGAACGGGAAAAAGTTTTTTATTAAATTATATTCATCAAAAAGTCACAAGCGTAAAAGTCGCAAAATACTTCACCCATCCCTACTTTGACGAAAAAGAGTTTTTAGAGACTCTTTTAAGTCTCGCGGGAAGAAATATCGCACATAACGAATACTCTACCGAAACTCTTATCTCGAATCTGAAAAAAAACTTTAATAATCTCGAATACACCGTATTTATAGACGAGGCGCAACTACTTACCGAGGATCAGGTAGAGCTTATCCGCATATTGAGCGATCAAAAAATATTTCAATTCGTTCTTGCTATGCATAAAAAAGAAGGAAACTATATACTTCAAAAAGATCACTTCAAATCAAGAACGAATAAACGCATAGAACTTGAAGGTTTAAGCGACAAAGAGATAGGACGATATATCGAAAGCCGCCTTCTTGCAAACAATTTTTCTACTATTGCGGCTATGTTCAAAAAATCTCACTTGAAATTTATCGCCAAATATGCACAAGGAAACTTCCGAACGACAAAAAAAATAGTCAAAACGCTATTGGAAATTTTAAATATCGCAAATAGAGAAGGTTATAAAAAATATAGCAAGATAAACGACGCCACATTAACTATGGCGGTCATAGATACAGGACTTATCGATGTTAAATAACAATTTCAGCAAACTCGTTAAACTTTACGGAAAATATAAAACAAGACAGAGGAATAAAAAGATTTTAAAAATCTTTTTACCTCTATTTCTCATTTTAGGGGCGCTTTTTCTAATTTTTCAAAATTCACAAAATCATTCCGCTCCCCAAAACAAAAATGAGCCGACCCCCAAAAACACCGAAACGAAATCTACTAAAAAAGAGTCCAAAAATCAAACTCTCTCTAAAGAGCCGGAGAAAAAAACTCCAAAACAGACGCAAAAAACCTTCGTTGAAATACCAAAAGAAGAGAATATGCCAAAACGGATTGTCAAAAAAAACGAGCCCGCAAAACCGGAAGAGAGTTTTAGATTAAAGATTACGCAAAGAGAGAGTCTTTATAATCTTCTATTAAATCATAAAAATCAAAAATCATACTCAACCGCCATCAAAATAGCGCAATTTTACCTAAATGAAAAAGATTATGAAAAAGCCGTTAAATGGGCTGTCGAAGCAAGTAAAAAAGATCCTTCGCAGGCACAATCTTGGATCATATACGCTCAGGCGAAAAAAGCTTTAGGCAAACCGGAAGTCGCAAAAAAAGCGCTCTTAATATTTTTAAAACACAACTACTCTCAACAGGCACAAAATTTGCTAGATAGCCTCTAAAAAGGGGTTTTTACTCCTAACGGGGTTTTATATGCATAAAAATCTTAGAATCGGCGATATTCTGATCGAAGAAGGTTTAATAACAAAAAACCAACTCTTGGATGCATTGGCTATACAAAAACAGAGCAATTACGATAAAAAACTGGGCGAAATATTTATAAGCGAAGGTCTTATAAGTGAAAAAGAGCTTGCTTTAGTTTTAGCCGATCAACTCGATATGGAATTTTTGGATCTTTACAGCGTTGAAATAAACCTCAACCTTTTAAAAAACTATCCGATACAAATTTTAAGAAATGCCGACTCTATCATATTCAAAGAGGATGAAGATTTTATTCATGTAGCGATAGCCGATCCGTTAAATTACGACGCTTTGGAAATTTTGGAAAGATCTATCGTCATAAAGCCTATCAAATTTTATATAGCTCTAAAAAACGACATTCGCCATATATATGAAAGACTTGAGATTATCGAAACGGCAAAAGCGCTGATGAATCAAGTAAAACAGGAAATTTCATCTTCCGATTTTAAACTCGATAATGAACAAAGCGCCATAATGCTGCTTATAGAGCAGATTTTAAAAAGCTCCATCATAAACAACGCGAGCGATATTCATATAGAACCCGGAATAAGCGATGTATCGGTAAGAAATAGAGTTGACGGCGTGCTTAGAGAGATATTCGTTTTGGATATGGATGTTTACAACGCATTGGTATCTCGTATAAAAATTCTTGGAAATCTCGATATCTCGGAAAAAAGACGATCGCAAGACGGTAGATTTTCAATGCAAATCAACTCAAGAGATTATGATTTCAGGCTCTCTACGGCGCCCACGCTTCACGGCGAATCGATTGTCATGAGGATACTCGATCAGCAAAAAATTCTTTTAACCTTAAATGAACTGGGCATGAGCGAAAAAAATCTTCAAAAATTTCAAACTCTTTTACACGCGCCCTATGGAATCGTATTTGTAACGGGACCTACCGGAAGCGGAAAAACAACTACCCTTTATGCCGCGCTAAACGATATCAAAGATATCGAAAATAAAATAATAACGATAGAAGATCCTATAGAGTACCAGCTACCGCTAGTGCAGCAGATTCAAACAAACGACAAAATAAACTACGGTTTTAGCGATGTTCTTCGCTCAGTCCTAAGACAAGATCCGGATATTATAATGGTAGGCGAAACAAGGGATAAAGAGACGCTTACAACCGCCGTAGGCGCTTCTCTTACGGGGCATTTGGTATTTTCTACCCTTCACACAAACGATGCTCCAAGCGCAATAACCAGAATGGTACAGATGGGACTACAATCTTACCTTATCGCGGATTCACTAGTGGGGGTAGTTACCCAAAGACTCGTAAGAAAAATTTGTCCCTACTGCAAATGCGAACATAAACCTCAACTGACTCTTCTTGACAAACTTCAAGCGTATCTGCCCCAAAACCCATCTTTTCATACGGGAAAAGGGTGCGCAAAATGCGGCTTTACGGGATATCTCGGAAGGGTTATGATATGTGAAATTCTTCAAATAGACGCAAACCTTTCAAATCAAATCTCTTTGGGTAAAAATAGGTATGAAATCAACGAAGCGGCGATAAAAAGCGGATATGAGCCCATGATCGTTGACGGTATAGCAAAAGCTCTTGAGGGCATAACCACTATCGAAGAAGTTACCAGAGTAGTCAAAATATGAAATACTTTGAGATAAACTATTTAAGCGGCGGAGAGAAAAATGTCACTATCATTACATCGCCTCATAAAATAGACGCTCTTAAACAATTTCAAAATATGGCGCTTGGGGTTTTGGTATCCATAGAGGAGATAAACGAACCGCTCTCTTTTAAATTTCAAAAACTACAAGCCGCTTTCCAAAACTCTTCACTAAAAAGAAGGGTGCCTCTTGAACCTTATATCGCCGCGTTAAGACAACTTGGAGTGATGCTTGACGCCGGTATATCGATCAATCAATGTTTCGACGAGGTTGTAAGCACAACCGACGACAAAAGAACAAAAAAGGTTCTTTTACAAATATCCCAAAAAATTGAAGCGGGTGAATCGATAGGAGCGGCATTTGAAGATTTTTCATTTGAGCTGGGAAGCGTTTCCGCGGCTATTATAAAACTGGGAGAACAAACGGGCACGCTCTCTGAGGAAGTTACAAAACTGGCCAATATTCTTGACGAAATTCACCAAAACAGAAAAAAACTAAAAAAAGCTCTCAGGTATCCGGCTATCGTTTTTAGCGTCATGATAATAGCGTTTATCGCCGTTATACAGATGGTCGTACCGCAATTTAAAGAGATGTTTGAAGAGTTCGACAGCGAACTTCCATATCCTACAAGGTTGCTTTTGGGACTTCAAGAGTTTGTTTCACAAAATGGAGTATATATCATATTGGGCGTAATTATTTTAGTCGCGTTGCACTCTTTTTTATATCAAGCAAAGGGTAAATACAAATACTATTTTGATAAGTATATACTAAAAGTCTATCTCGCCGGAAAAATTACAAAACTATCTATGCTCGGTCGTTATATATTCGTTTTCGACAAATTAACAAATTCCGGCGTACCGATCATAAAGGCTCTTAGTATTGCCGAAAATATAGTTGAAAACGAATATCTCAAAGAGAGATTTTCAACCATTAAAGGCGCGATCGAAGAAGGACGATCGCTGACAGAGGGATTCAAAAACAGCGGACAATTCGAGAATATGGTTATTCAAATGATAAAGGCGGGAGAATCCAGCGGCTCTTTGAATAAAATGCTGGCAAAAATCGATAAATACTACGGCGAAAAATATAGCGATCTGGTTGATAATATATCGACATATATAGAACCGATCATGATCGCCGCGCTGGCATCGTTTTTGGCGCTTTTAGCGCTTGGAATATTTTTGCCGATGTGGTCAATGGCGGAAGTTATGGACAAGTAACGCTAAAACCCATACCAAGCGCGCTGTCGCTAAAATCGACCGCAAGAGTACCGTTTACATCGATAAGAACAAAATCGCCGGATATGATCTTTTTTTCACCAAATCGATCGCTTTTAATCCTACAACTTCCGTTTACCTCGGGAGCATATAACCAAAAATCGTTTCTATCGGGCTTTCTTAGCGTATCGCGACCGATTACACCGGTTGGATATTTTATACCCCTTACGGGATCCGTCGCTTTTGCGGTAAAAAGTCTATATCTCATTTTTGACTGAGTAAGAAGATCGGTTTGAGCTTTAAAATCGCTTTTTGAAGAAGATTTTAACAACGCTCCGAAAACATCGCCGTTTCTACTCGTATCCCACGGATACCCGCTAGATGAAAGCTCATTGTCTATGTCATCGTCTAAACCGTCATTATCCCAATCAAAATCGTCATCGCTAATACTCCATGCGCTATGTATGGATTCAAGAGCCGTCGCTATAGCGGATGCCGTAGAAAGTTCCGTCGCTTTTATCGCTTGATCTTTTACACCGGTAAACTTCGGAACCGCCATAGCGGCAAGAGTACCGATTATAACGATAACGAATATGAGTTCTACCATCGTAAACGCTTTTTTATTATTTACAAATCCCGCCGTTTTTCCTCTGATCATAAAATTACCTTTTATCGTTTATACTTATAAATCGTCACGGTAAGATTATTTTGAAACAATTTATCGAATTGAATTTTATTTTGAAGATTTTTTTTACTTTTTGTGACAAATAGGAGAAGAGATAAAAAGTTGTATTTATCACTCTTTGTATAACAAAGAGTGATATGAGTTATTTGACTAGGTTTATGGAACGGATACTACATTGCTATAGTTTGTACCACCATCAATTGATACCGCAATATCGTCATTTGAATCCGGAGCTACATTTCCTGTATAGTTAGCAGCCGTTGTTGTCGGAGCAACAATATCTATAAGTTTCAATGTACCGCTTTCTACAGTAGTTTTTACGACACTTGTGCCGTCATGAGTTCCGATTGTGACATCAATTGGAGAGGTGTTAAATACCCATACATCATTCTTATCGGGTTTACCGGTAGTATCGGTAGTACTTTTTACGCCGGTAATATGATTTGAAGCGACCCCTTCTAAAAATATTACATCATAAGTAAGATTGTTATCGGCATCAACACCGGAACTTGTAGCGTTTTTACCCATATCAAGAAATTTAACAACTTTCAAATCCTCGCCTTTTTTTAAAATTTTACTTAAAACCTTTTTATTGTCATTAAGAGATTTATATTCGTTTGCACTATCATTTCCCGTCGCTTCAGTCTGATTATGCCACAAAACTCCCATATTGTTATAATCTTCTTGCTGAAATGCAATCGCGCCTTCGATAGCTCCATCTAACGACGCTAACGCGTTAACCTCGCTATTTACCTTTGCTCTATCTTTTATATCGCCAAATTTCGGAATTGCCGCTACACTTAAAATACCTATGATTATAATAACAAAGATCAATTCCACCATTGTAAAACCGTTTCTTCTCATCGAAAAATCCTTTTAAATTTAAATTTTTATAAACTCTATATCGACTCTTAAAAAAATTTCTTTACATTTTGGTACAATATTTTAAAAAAGAAAGGATATCCATGGCTGTCACAATTTATGAGGCGCTTGAAATTATAGAAAAAAACATTCCCGCCGGCTCAACTCATATTATTCCGATTGAAAATAGCAGTTTTTATATTTGTGCAAAAGATATGGACGCTCGCTTAAATTTGCCGCCGTTTGACAATTCGGCAATGGACGGTTTTGCGCTAAGAGGAGAGAGAAGAAGCTATAAAATAGTAGGCAAAATATTGGCCGGAGATAAAAGCGATATAAACTTAAAAGAGGGCGAGTGTATCAAAATACTAACCGGTGCAAAAATTCCCGAAAATACCCAAACCATAATTCCTCAAGAAAATGTAAAGATAGATAAAAACGCCGTCATAATCCAAAAGAAGGTCGATTTTGGCTCAAACATAAGACTTGCGGGCGAAGATGTAACTAAAGGCGAGATTATTTTAAAAAAAGGCGAACTTTTAGAAGCCTCAAAGATTGCGCTTTTGGCAAGTCAGGGCATTACGCATATAGAAGTTTACAAAAAACCTAAAATCGCTATCTTTGCCAGCGGAAGTGAATTGAAACTTCATTTTCAAAAATTATCAAACACCTCTATTTATAACTCAAACACACCCTATCTTCTTTCAAGATGTAAGGAGCTAAACACCGATGCCGAATTTATCGGACAAAGCGAAGATAGCATCGCCTCTTTAAAAAAGCTCATAGAAAATTCGCTAGATTATGATCTCATCGTAACAAGCGGAGGAGTTAGCGTAGGTGAAGCCGACTATACGAAAGAGGCTTTCAAAGAGCTTGGAATGGAGATTTTTTTTCAAAAAGTCGAAATAAAACCGGGCAAGCCGACAACATTTGGCAAAATAGGCAAAACGCTTATCCTAAACCTTCCGGGAAATCCGCTTGCTTGCGCTTTAAATTTTGAGATATTCGGTAAATTTATCGTAGATCTTTTAAAAAACAAAGAAGCCTGCTATCCAAACTATATAGAGACGACGATAACAGAAGATTTATACTCTAAAAGAGCGGTTTTTAATGTTATTGCGGGTTATTTTGACGGCGACTGTTTTACTCCCGCAAAAAAACGAAGTCCCGGAATGGTAAATGTCTTAAACAAGTGCAACGGATTTATAATCATAGATAAAAAAAGAGATATATTAAAAAAGAAAGACCCGGTAAAGTTCTTACCGCTTTTTGGAGATTTTACTACAAAGAGTTTAAAAGAGTTTACTACATAAAATTAACCCTCGCCTTTTGACGAGGGTTTTAAATTATTTTAAAGTAGAAATATATTCGGATACCGCTTTGATATCTTCGTCGCTTAAAGTCATAACCTGCCCTTTCATAACGCCTTTCATACTTCCGCCGTATGAGCCGGCTTTATAGCCTTTTAGAGCGTCTTCAGTTTTTGCCGCATCCCAACCGGCTATAACATTACTTTTCCCAAGAGCCTTTTTTTCGGCTTTTGAACCATGACAGCCCGCGCACTTTTTAAATACGGCTTTTCCGGCGCTATTTGAAGCGACGGTAGCGACAGCGGCTGAAGCGACTTCTTTTGTACTCTCCACAGCTCTTGAAGCTATATGTTTTGCGGAATCAACCGTCGAGCTTGCGGCTTCCTTGGTAACTTCAACGGCATGCGAGGCGGCTTCTTTTGTAGCATCTACGGCTTTTGCGGTGGTGTTTACAACCGCCTCTTTTGCCGCTTCAACAACATTTTTTCCGTCTTTAACGGCTTCGGTCGTACTTTTTACAGCCTCGGACGCCGCCTCTTTGGTAGCTTCGACTACATGACTGGTACTCTCTTTAGCTTTTTCGGTGACCGTGTTTGCAGCCTCTTTTACAGAGTCTCCGCATCCTGTCAAAACAGCCGCCAAAGCTAGTGAATAGATAAATGTTTTTTTCATAACTATATGTTCTCCTTATTTTTTAAATATATAGATAACTCTATTTTACTCTTTATAAATTAAACTAAATTTATAATTTCTTTTACCTATAGTGACTCAGGGTTAATAAATAGTTCACCGTTTAAAAGCTTTTTCCACATAAGCGGGTCTCTCCACTCTTTTTTAATCTCTTCACTAAAATGAATATCTTTTAAATCTATCTCTCCCATACGCTTACTATAAGCGTCTTCATAAAAACCTTGGGCATATCCGGTATCCGTTTCATGAACTATCACGCTGTACAAAGAAACCTCGTTTTCTCCATTTTTCATAACCGTTTGAGAAAGAAGTTTATCTATCATAAGATATATAACTCTGACAAACTGTTCGGCCGAAGGAGAGACGGGAAGAGTTATCCATCTTTTACTATATTTTTTTATATCTTTTATATATCGGGGATCATCTTTATCCCAAAGCGTAGTAGCATGATCAAAAGAGTCTATAAGGTCTTTTATAGTGGATTTCATAAGTCCGAAATCATAAATCATCTGTCCATTGTCGAGATAACTTGATTTAAATAAAATTTCAACCTTATATGAATGTCCATGAAGGCTGTATTTGCATCTTTTACTCGTACAACCTCTGACAATATGGGCATTTTCGAATTTAAACAGCTTTCGTATGATCATGATCTCTTACCCGCCCGTTTCATAAAACGCCCTTGAAGAGATTTCTCCGCCTTCATCCTCCTGCCATCTATTTTTCTCGGGCTTATTGCGAAGTACATCTTTCAGTATTGAAACAGCCGCTTCTATATCCCCTTTTTGTACGGCATCTTTTATACTTAGCGCTTCATCGAAATAGAGACAAGGTATCAAAAATCCCTCCGCGCTTAGTCGAATGCGGTTACAGCTTTCACAAAAATCATGCTTATGAGGATCTATAAGTCCAAATTTGTATCCGTCGTTCGTTAAATAACTAAAAGAGGGGCTTGAACCCTCTCTGCCGATTTTTGTTATTATATATTTTTCTTTTACCTTTGAAAGTATCTCTTTTCCAAACAACCCGCTTATCTGCTCTTTTGCGACCTTGTTCTCCATATATTCTATAAACCTCACCTCTATGCCCCGCTCTTTACAAAAATCGAGTATATCTACTATTTCATCATCGTTTATCCCCTTTAACGGAACCATGTTTATTTTAACCTTCAATCCCGCTTCAAGAGCTTTATCTATACCTTTTAGAACATCTTTTAAAATATCTTTTTGCGCTATTTTTTGCGCGGTTTTAGGCTTTAGAGAATCAAGAGAGACATTTAATCGCTTCAAACCGGCTTCTTTTAATCTTTTAGCCGTTTTCGGTAAAAGATATCCGTTGGTCGTCAAGGAGAGATCGATATCGTTTTTATATGAGTGTATCATATATATAAACTTATCGAGATCGGCTCTTAGCAACGGTTCGCCTCCGGTAATCCTAATCTTCGTAATTCCTTCATCTATGGCTGCGCGAATAAACAAAAACATATCTTCAAAACTTAGAAGATTCTCTTCGGGCAGCCAGCTAAACGGCTTGTCCGGCATACAATACTGACACCGAAAATTACACCTTTGCGTTACCGACACCCTAAGATAATCCACCGCTCTTCCATAACCGTCTTTTAACATAAATACTCCAAAACCTAAAATATAAATCAAATATACCGATATTATACCAATATCAACCAAATACAAGGAGCAATGCATGAGTGTACCAATGCCGAACAATCAAGAGCGCATCATGGGAGACGATGATTTTATCATATCCAAAACGGATAAAAACGGAAAAATCACTTACTGTAATGAAATTTTTATGCAAATGGCGGAGATGAAAGAGAGTCAACTGCTGGGAAAACCTCACAACATAGTAAGACATCCGGATATGCCCAAAGTAATTTTTAAACTTTTATGGGAATATGTACAAAGCGGCAAAGAGATTTTCGCCTATGTAAAAAATAAAACCGCAAGCGGCGGATTTTACTGGGTGTATGCAAATGTTACCCCATCTTACGATTTTGACAATAACATTATAGGGTACTATTCAGTTAGAATAAAACCAAAACCCCAAGCTCTTGAGATCATCAAGCCTCTTTACGAAAAACTAAGATCACTCGAACAAAGCGGAGGCGTTAGCGCATCCGAAGCGTATCTAAATAAATTATTAAAAGAAAAAGGAGTCGGCTATGACGAATTTATTATCTCGATCCAAGCCTAAGAACACAAAAAAAAGTACGCTTTTGCCTTCTATAGAGTATGTAACGCAACAAGCGGCAAACGGAAATGTTGAAGCTAGAGTTACAAATATACCGCAAAACGATCCTCTATCAAAAGTTGCCTGGAATATAAACAATATGCTAGATCAAATGGAAGCGGCGATGAGAGGCACTTCAAACGCTCTTCAAAAGGCAAGCGACGGTCTTACATACAGAAAAGTTTTCTGCGACGGACTCAAGGGGACATTTAAACATAACTGTAGGTTGTCGGGATATGCGGTTGAGGGAGTGATAGAAGCAAACAAAAGTCGTCTTAAAAGCACTCTCGCGCTGGAATTTGACAAAATAAGCGGCGGAATAAAAGAGGGAATGGGCGTAATCCAAAACGACCTAAAACAAAGCGTTGAACAGATAAACGAGATTACCGCGCTTGCTTCAAAAACCGCTCAACAATCGGATTCAAGCATACAAGCCACTATAGAGCTTTCAGAAAAACTAAACAATTTAATAGAACTTATAAACAGCGTTACAACCGCTACGAACTCATTAACCGAGAGAACAAGCGAGATTACTTCCGTAGTAAATCTCATAAAAGATATAGCCGACCAGACAAATCTTTTAGCGTTAAACGCCGCCATAGAAGCCGCGAGAGCCGGGGAACATGGAAGAGGATTTGCCGTAGTCGCCGATGAAGTCAGAAAATTGGCGGAGAGGACACAAAAAGCGACTTCCGAAATAGCTATAACCGTACAAACTCTACAACAAGAGACTATGGATATACAATCAAATATCGAACAAGTAAACGATATCGCCACCACTTCGGGCGAAACCGTAGAACTGTTTCAAACGACCCTCGACAAATTTAATCAAGACGCGAACGCCACCGCTCAAAACGCGGAAAATATCAAGTTAAAAAGCTTTGCGACATCTATCAAAGCGGATCATATTATTTTTAAAGCAAACGCTTACAATACCGTACTTTACGATGACGGTAACAAAAGCGAGAGAATGACGGAAAACGATTGTAGATTCGGAAAATGGTACAAAGATGAAGGCAAAGCGATCTTTGGCAAAACTCCATCTTACAAAGCCATAGAAAAAGTACATCAAAAAGTACATCAAAGCGCAAATAAAAATATCGCCATTACCGATAATCCGTTGACAAAAGAGTCGATTCCGGAAATTTTAAAAAATTTCAAAGATATGGAAACAAGCGGTAACGAGCTTTTTGAAAAACTCGACTCTATGATAGAGGAGAAGGATAAAGCAGCTTCATAGGCGCAAAAAGCTTATGAACCTCTTCTTCGGTGATAAAAGAGAGATTGTAAGGATGGGGCAAAAACCGTTTTTTAAAATTTTTGCCCGCATCCAGCTTCTCTATCTCCCGTGCGATTTTTCCAAACAGTATTAGTTCGATCTTTTCATCTTTTAACTCGTCTAAAAGTTTCGATACAAATCCTCTCCACTCTTTTATATGCTTTTTACTCTCCTTTTTTGAAGTAAAAACCAATGCCGTATTTAAAAGCAAAACTCCGTTTTTCTCAAAATTTTCTCTAAGTTGATGAATATTTCGTATATATTTTGAAGTATCTATTTTCAAAAGCGCGTTTTTTGAAAAATCGTTTTTTAATTTACCCTCGCATAAAAGCAGCATTTTTATAAAATTTCTAAGACTTGTCGCTCTGTTTACCTCTTTTGAAAGTCCGTTTTCGCAAAAAATATTATCCACTTTCGCATCGATAAAAGCATAGCCTATCGCGCTCTCTTTTCTCGGGTAGGGATCTTGTCCAAAAAGTATATATTTCGTATTTTGAAGAGAAAGAGTTTTAAAAGCATTTAAAAAATTTTGCCTATTGGGAAAATAGTTTGTATCAGTTTGAAGAAAACGCAGGTACTCTTCATCAAACTCTTTAAAGGCGTTTTCTATAATCCGCCGCCAGGAGGGATCGATATTTTTTATCATTTAAGATTAGCTATTTTTAAAATCAACTCTACCTCGCCTAGAGGCGTTCTTTCTCTTTTTGCGATCTCTTCGGCGCTATAGCCGTTTTTGTAAAGCTCTATAATCGCCTTTTCGTTTATAAGCTTACTTGTCGCGGTGATAGAGTTTAGTTTATTGTTTTCTTCAATTTTCGTTATTCGCTCATCAAGATTTTCGTGAATTCTTTTCATCTCGTTTTCCATCTGTTTTATGGCTCTGATAGCTTTTAAAAGAGGATCTCCCAAATCATTTAATTTTTGATTTAGTTTGTCCTCCATCTCTTCAAGTTCAAGTGAAAAATCGGGTAAATTTTCAAGAGTAGAGGGAAGTTCATCCGTCTTTTGCTCAAGATTGTGAATCCTGCCGTTAAGTTCGTCTATCGCTCTTTCATAAGCTCCCAACTGTTTGGTTATAGCCTGATCTCTCATATAAAAATAGACAATCAAAAGTCCGAGTATAAGCAAAAATCCGACAAACGCGAAGATCTCAATCATTACTCATACTCCTTTTAAGTTCACGAATCAAGATTCTCTCTTTCGCGACGACATACGCGTTCCAGTCTCTTTGATCTTTTTCATGTATCAAAATAATCTGAGCGATATTGGGAGTTATTCCTTTTAAATATACCGCCATCTCTCTTTTTGGAAAAACAGGCATCTCTATTCTGGCATAATACTCTTTTGTCTCTTCAAAAGAGGCTGATTCTATTTTAATATGATCAAAACCGATTTCAAGTATCTGATCGGAATGCGCGAGTTTCAAAAGTTGTTTATCTTCATTTTTAACTAAAGAGGTGAGTTCGTCCACTTTTCTGTGAAGTTCCGTCAAAAGATTTAAAAGCACTTCGTCGGTATCTTTTGTCTCGCCTCTCGCTTTTGCGATTTTAAGCCATTGACCGATTGAATCTTCTTCATATTCGGATAAAGAGCTGTATTCACGACGAAACAATTCATTTTTGTCGTCGCTCATCGCTTCAAAATAGATAGTAAGAACGGCCGGAATAAATCTTATATCGTTCATGAGATCACCTACAGGTTGTCCAATATGACAAAAGCTAAGAACATTATACCAAGATATCCATTAAGGGTAAAAAAAGCTTTATCAATTTTACTAAAATCTCTGTTTACGATTATGTGTTCATAATACAATATAATCGCGCTAATCGCTACGGCTAGGTATGTCAACCGTCCGCTATGCGACTCTACGGCAAAAAAGAGCCAAAACAAAATAGTTAGCGCATGAAATATTTTGGATAAAAAAAGCGTACATTTGCTGCCGTATCTTGAAGGGATAGAGTGAAGATCGGCACTCTTGTCATATTCGATATCTTGCAGCGAATAAAGAAGATCAAAACCCGCCACCCAAAACATAACGCCGACCGAAAGAAATATAGACCACATCGTTATCTTCGCATCTACCGCTATCACTCCGGCGATGGGAGCCAATCCCAAAGAGAGTCCCAAAACCAAGTGAGCCATAGCGGACACCCTCTTCATAAGAGAGTATCCTCCAAGTATCGCGAGTATAGGAAAAGAGAGCCAAAAAGCAAGATTGTTTATAAAGTACGCGACTACTATAAATATAGCGCCGTTAAGAAGAGTGAAAAACAAAATAGTCTCTTTTTTGAGTCTCCCGTCAACACTGGGTCTATTTGCCGTTCTAGGGTTGTTTTTGTCTATCTCGATATCCGCGTATCTATTAAAACCCATAGCGAAATTTCTAGCCGACACCGCCGCCAAAACTCCAAGCAGCGCGAGCTTCCACCCAAACCAACCCTCAGCCGCGACAATCATGGCGATAAAGATAAAAGGAAGAGAAAATATAGAGTGTTTAAACATAACAAGTTCATTTAAATCTCGTAAAATCTTTTTAAATCTTTGCAAACTCTCTCCTAA
>JALWKJ010000212.1 GCA_027081495.1 Campylobacterales bacterium
TCTGCTCCTCGGTAAATCGTTTCTTCATATTCTCCTCCAGTAGTTTTGACATTATAGTCTAACTCTGGTTTTGGACCAATTTTTGGGCTGCAGGTCAAGTATCGGTTTGGAATTTTGCGTTTGTTTTGAAACAACTTTCTTTAAAAAATCAGCGCTATATATTGCATGGATATGCGAGTGATAGCCGTTAAAAAACGGGCAGTACAAATTTTTATCGTAAGTTTGTAAATCAATAGGCGCTTCCGCCCGCTGCCTAAACTTCCCAATATCATGAAGCAGTCCCGCAAGCGCGATCAAATCTACATCTTTCATCTTCACCTCTCTTTCATTTTGATTATTCTATACATTTGAAGCGACACTATTTGTCGTTTTCAAATCTTTTACCGCGATTTTACCCATCCCAAACACAGTCTGTTTGCCCACTCCGAGGATTTCGCCGAGTTTAAGGAGGATGACGCTCTTTTCGTCGATGCGTTCATACTCGATCTCCCCGACTATGCCGCCGATTTGTAGTTTGGTTTTCTGGCGGTTGCTGCGGTGTGTCTGATCCAAAAACCGTACTTGCGCGCGCTTTTCACGGTAGCGCGGCTCAAAGGAGAGTTTTGTTTTGGGCAGATCCTTGATCTCGCTTAGGCGGTTTTGAATCGAGTAGAGCAGGGATTCAAGCGGCGGTTTTTGTTTCAATAGTCGATTTTGGTATTTCATTCGAAGCGGGGTTTTAAAAAAAAGGGTGAGTTTTTGCGGAATCTCCTCGATTTTAAAAGTTTGCGGCTTGATCTCTTTTAGATCAAATCGTTCATCTTTATAGACTATTTTGTCATCGCACATAATCGAGCTTATAGGGAGTTTTTCACGATTGACTCCGATTCCCTGCCGGGTAAACATCATGTGTACGGCGCTTAATATATACGGTAGTTTGCGTGTCGCTTGCTCAAAAAGGTAGAGGTTGAAACTGTACTCTTTTGGATTTAGCGTTATGTCGAAACGATACTGATGGGCTCTATTTTTCTCTTCATAAAAGTCATAGTATAGACAGTTATCTTTTGCGAAGCATCCTTCACAAAAAAAAGAGGGATTGATGCAGACTACTTTTTTAAGACTAACTCCAAATGCTCCTCTTAAAGTAGAACCTATAAAGGCTAAAGGTAACCGTTTGCTTGGCGATACCTTAACCTCCAGCTTGTGATAAGTCAACATAGCGTGCTCCTTTGACTATTATTATGCCCTAATATTAATTATATTTTTAAGAGTATTTTATATTCTTGAGGAGATTATGACACTATGAGGCAATATTATATGTCGTTGAAAATATTTTTTGATATAAGTTTACGCGCTAAAAAAGCTCAAAGAAGATTGATCAGCCCGTACGATTTTCCAACCCTTGCAAGCGGTTTATAATCGACATATATTTTTCCGGACTCTTTTTTACAAAATCTGTCGTCTATATATTGTTCTTTGATTTTTAAGACGATAGGTACGGTTTTGCTTTTATCCAATGCGATCTCTTTGTAAAATTTACAAAAAAACGCAACCGCGCTCGTCTCTATCACGGGTGGGAAAAGTTTGTTTAAAATTTTTGTTTTTATATCAAAAAGTTTCGCTTCGCTTATGTTCTCGTCCAACTCCCGCGCGCTTTTATCCAGTTTTTCAAGATCGTTTTCTCTTGGCATACAGATAGTGCATACTTTAGATTCTCTTATATTTTTTAGCGTATCTTTTGGAGTTTTATCGCTTTTGTGCCCGATACTTACGACCAAGGTGGGAGGATTTGACGATAGCGGGCTAAAGTAACTAAAGGGCGCGATATTTACGACTTTATCCCTATTTTGAGTAACGATCCAAGCTATTGGGCGGGGTATTATGCTTTGGGACATTAGATAATAGATTTGCGAAGCGTTTTGAAGCGAATAATCAACAATCATGATCTTCTCCTATAGTATAAGCATAGCGTCTCCGTATGAAAAGAAACGATACTTTTGTTCTATTGCGGCGCGGTATATTTCAAGACTCTTTTCCAGTCCGATGAAGCTTGCCGTCAACATCAATAGAGTGGATTTTGGCAAGTGAAAATTCGTCAAAAGAAAATCGACTCTTTTTGGGGGATTTTTCGGGTGTAAAAAAAGATCGTTGTAACCTCTTATTATATTCTTTCTTACATAAAATTCAACGCTTCTTGTTACGGTCGTTCCGATCGCCAAAATTTTTTGTTTCGAATCGATAATCTCTTTTGTGCTTTGGGGTATCTCAAAAAACTCTTTATGTATGAAATGATCGGTTATATTTTGAGCCTCGATCGGTTTGAAAGTTCCGGCACCCACATGAAGAGTTATATATGAAGTTAAAAAATTTTTGCTCATCTTCTCAAACAGTTTAGGGGTAAAATGCAGCGATGCCGTAGGCGCCGCAACCGCGCCGATTTTTTTTGCGAACAGCGTTTGATAATCTCTCTCATCCTCTTTCGTATCTTCTCTTTTGATATAAGGGGGCAGGGGAGTATGACCGATTTTCTCAAACAACTCGCATAAAGCGATAAAATCTAAGATTTCACCGTTTCTCTCAAACTCTACGACTCTCGTTCCGTCGTCGTTTAGCTTGATTACTCTGGCTTTCAAACTTTCGTCAAAAAGGATTTCGCTATTTTCTTTAACCTTCGCTTTTATATATACTAAAAACTTGTTATCTTTGATCGCGCTGTTAAATAGAAGTTCAGCCTTGCCGCCGCTTTGTTTTTTACCAAAAATCCTGGCCTTGATCACTTTCGTATCGTTTAGCAAAATCGCCGTATCTTTTGGGATAAAATCCAGTATATCTTTAAATATCGCATGAGTAATTTTATCTCTCTTTCTATCATAAACCAAAAGTCTGGCGCTGTCTTTGGGATCCGCGGCAAAAGATGCGATCAAAGAGGAGGGCAAATCATATGAGTAAGACTCCGTCAAAAGAGGATTTTTGTTATTCATCATCCTCTTTTTTTGCCGGATTTACGCTCTTTGCTATGAGTATGGATAGAGCGTATAAAAGTATCATCGGTCCCGCCATAAGAAATTGAGTTAAAACATCAGGCGGTGTTAGAAGAGCCGAAAGCATAAATATAACCACTAGCGCGTATTTGAAAAAACTTTTTAGCGTCTCATCCGTTACGACGCCGATGGAGGCTAGAAAAAATGTAACCGTAGGCAGCTCAAAAGCTAGTCCAAACCCCAGTATCAGTTTCGTAAAAAAACTTACATACTCCCCGATGCTGGGAAGAGCCGTAAAAAGCTGCGAACCGAAATTTATCAAAAATTCATATCCAAACGGAATGACTACAAAATAGCAAAAAAGCGCGCCTATCAAAAACATGATCGTCGCGCCGATCGCGAAAGGAACGACGAATTTTCTCTCGTTTTCATAAAGCCCCGGAGCGATAAAAAGCCATAACTGCCAAAAGATTACCGGCAAAGAGACGATAAAGCCCGAAAAAAACGCGACTTTTAACGCGGTAAAAAACGGTTCTTGCACTTTGGTAAAGATTACGCTGCTTCCCTGGGGTAAAACGGCTACAAGAGGAGTTATCATCCAGTCTAGTATAGGTTTCCAAAAAAAGAACATGACAAAAAACATGACGATTACGCTTATAACCGAAATACCGAGTCTTTTTCTAAGTTCTATCAGATGAGGCTTTAAATCTTCAAACATTTTTTTTCTCGCCTTTGAAAGAATCATCTTCTAATTTAGTCAAAGAGTTTTTGATATCTAAAATCTCCTCTTTCGCGCTATCTATAACATCTATCTCTTTATCCTCTTTTATATCTTTGACCGACTTTTCGAGTTGTTCTCTATAAGAAATCGCCTCTTCTTTAAGTTCTTGAAGATGAACTTCTTGTTCAATCGACTCTTTTACATCGTTGACGCCTTTTTTAAAACTTCTGAAAAACTTAGCGATTTGCATCATCATCTCGGGAAGTTTATCGGGTCCGACAAATAAAATCGCTATGATGGCGATAACGAGTATTTCACCGAAACTCATTCCAAACATAAGCGTGTCCTTGTTCCAAATTTGGACGATTGTATCAAAAATTGTGTTAGAGTAAAGACACCGCTAAAATAAAATCCCGCTAAGTCGATTATGCTTGTATATCAAGGATGAAGGAAAGAAAATGAAAAAAAAGTTATCTAGCTCTTTGCTGCTGGCTTCGGTTTTATTTACAGGATGTATCAATACCGATTTAGGAAAAGTTGACAGAGACGCGATAAATATAGACAAAGAGATAAAATTGCCCGAAATCGACTCGACGAAAAAAATATACATTGATGAAAACACCCTCGAGGTAGGTAATGTAGGCTTCGATTATGAGGGCAAATTAAATTACGAGATATCAAAAGGCGCTGATGCCGATAAGTTTACCATCGACGCGTCAAGCGCGACTCTTTTGTTTAAAAAAGCTCCGGATTTTGAAAATCCAAGCGATTTTAACAAAGATAATGTCTATGAAGTTACGATAAAAGCATCTTTAGACGATACGAACAGCGTTGAGCAAAATATCGCGATAAGCGTTCAAAATATC
Source organism: Campylobacterales bacterium (assembly GCA_027081495.1). GTDB lineage: Bacteria > Campylobacterota > Campylobacteria > Campylobacterales > QNZT01 > QNZT01. The sequence goes on from JALWKJ010000212.1 coordinate 4,548, forward strand.
GCCGATACCAAACCCGTTTTAAAAACCACGCAAGCGGCGGTTTCTCAAAATTCACTTACGGATGTTACGATCGCGAAAGTGGAAATTTTAAATTCCGGAGACAGCGCCGTAGAATCTATGAGTTTAAGCGGCGATGGAAGCGACGAATTTGAAATTTCAAAAGACGGTATCGTAACATTGAAAAAGCCGCTTACAAAAGCCGTCGGCTCTACCTACGATCTTGTCGTAAGCGCTAAAAATAGCGCCGGTTTAGCGACGGCGGATTTAAAGATAACGGTAACTAAACCCGATCTGGAAGCTCCGATCTTTAACTCGCCCGATAATGTATCTATCAATGAAAACGAAAGCGCCGTTTTGAGCGTAAAAGCGGTTGATAGCGGTTTTGTTACATATTCGCTTAAAGCGGGAGGCGATAACGATAAATTCGACATAGACGCGCAAAGCGGTAAATTATCGTTAAAAACTCCGGCCGATTTTGAAAATCCAAACGATAGCGACGCAAACAATATTTATGAAATAACAGTGATCGCGCAAGACAGCGTTCTTAACAAGGCTACGCAAGATATCACCGTAAATATAAAAAATGTATATGATATAAAACCGACGATCGCACCGCTTGAACTTACGGTAAGCGAGGGTATGAAAGCCGGTTCTAAAATCGGAACTATCGTCATCTCGTCAAGCGGCGACAGCAGCATAAGCTCTATAGAACTAAGCGGAGAAGGAAGCGATAAATTTAGTATCGATAAAGATGGATCGATTACCCTAAAAAATCCTCTTAGCTACGCGCAAAAATCTCTTTATACCTTAAACGCGATCGCTAAAAATGCCGCCGGAAACAGCGACGGCGTTTTAGTGAAAATCAATGTCGCCGAAGTTACGGATACGCTTCCTGCAACCGGGAGGTTAACAAGCGAGGTCGATTATGACGACGGTTACTATAAAAGAGGGATAGAAAAAAGTTTTACCGAAGATAACGCCAGCGGTATCGTAACGGACAATGTAACATCCCTTCAGTGGCAAGATATCGACTATTCGATCGATATAAACAAGGATCTAAATTATACTCAGGCGCAAGCGTATTGCGAAAATCTAACTCAAGGAGGCTTCGACGATTGGCGACTGCCGAGCTCGGATGAATTGGTATATCTGGCAAATAGGGGAATCGAAAGAGTCTGGAACGAGGAGTTCGGTTTTATAGATTATCCTATGATCTGTTGGTCGTCAACCGACGCTCCTTTGGCAAATAACAAATGGACTATGGAGCTTGAATACGGCGAAAGCAAAATGAAACCGACAAACGAAAAACATCATGCAAAGTGCGTTAGAGGCGCGTATAATTTAAATAACGATTATGTCCGAGACGAAAACAATTCGGTGGTAACAAGTGAAGCTACAAATCTCATCTGGCAAGACGACGCAAAAGCCAAGACGAATTCGCTTACTTGGAAAGATGCGATAGATTATTGTGAAAATCTTGAGCTTGACGGAAAAACGCAGTGGAGACTGCCCAATTTCAACGAACTCTACTCGATCGTTGACAGAAGTAAAAATAATCCGGCAATAAAAGACGGTTTTACAAATGTCAATACGACGGATTTTTACTGGTCATCGACGCCCGATGTTTATAATACCGACGCTCTTTATATCTGGTCGATAAATTTCAAAAACGGCGCGGACGATAGACAGTATGCCGGAGTTTTAAGCAAACACTACACTAGATGCGTACATTCTATCAAATAATCCAAACTAAATACCGCCCATGAGAAAGTTCTTCATGGGCGCTTCTCTTTTTATCCTCCGCTAAAAGCCTTTTATCAGATAAAGCGTGCTAATATACCCGAAATTTCACGCAAAGGATTCTTATGCAACCTCAAGCTCAAGGCAGTTTGTTAACTTCTCTATTACCGTTAGTCGTACTTTTCGCGATTTTTTATTTTTTGATTATCAGACCCCAGCAAAAGCAGGCAAAAGAGCATAAAGCCATGATAGAAGCGTTGACCAAGGGCGATAAAATCATTACAAGCGGCGGTTTGATGGCGGAAGTGGTAAAGGCTGAAGAGGATTTTGTAAAAGCAAAATTAAACGACGACACGATTGTCAAAATCGCCAAAGAGTTTATCTCAAGAAAAATCGAATCGTAGAGCAAATTAAAAAATGAATTTCAGATTAATAATATTTATAGTAACGATACTCTTTGGTGTCGGATTTTCGCTTCCCTCTTTTTTACAAACCCAAAAGGGCGCGAAAATAAATTTGGGACTCGATCTTCAAGGCGGACTTCATATGCTTTTGGGCGTAAAAACGGATGAAGCGATAAAATCGAAAATCAAATCGCTTGCGTCAACTATAAAGTTTTATACCGACGATGAAGAGATAATCATCGACGACCTTAAGATCCACGACGACAGCGTTACCTTTACGCTGCTTGATAGCGACGAAAAAGCGGCTTTGGAAAAAATGCTGCATGAGATAAAAGGTCTTGATGTAAAAGAAAACGACCTTCACTACAGCATATCGTTAACTCCAAACGAAATAGAGGCAGTCAAAAAATTCGCGATCCAGCAGGCTGTGGATACGATTAGAAACAGACTTGATCAATTCGGGCTTGCCGAGCCTACCGTCGCAAAACAGGGAAAAGAGAAAATTTTGGTAGAACTTCCGGGTATAAAAACTCCCCAAGAAGAGAAAAGAGCCAGAGAGCTTATAGCCAAAGCCGCGCATCTTCAGCTTATGGCGGTGGATGAAAAAAGAGCGGATCAAGTTTATAAACTCTCGCCAGAACAAGCGGCGGAGTATGGAGACATAATACTTCATGATGTAAAAAACAAAGATGAAAAATATCTCTTAAAAGAGGTTCCCGTACTTGACGGGAGTATGTTGACAGACGCGAGAGTGGCGTTTGATAGATCGAACCAACCGGTGATCAACTTTACGCTAAATAGCGAGGGCGCTAAGATATTCGGAAATTTTTCCGGTGAAAATGTCGGCAAAAGGATGGCCGTGGTTCTTGACAATGTAGTCTATTCCGCGCCCGTTATTCGAGAAAGAATAGGTGGCGGCAGCGGACAGATAAGCGGAGGATTTAGCACTCAAGAAGCTCATGATGTCGCAATCGCGCTTAGAAGCGGCGCTTTGCTAGCTCCCGTAGTACTGCTTGAAAAAAGAAGCGTGGGACCCTCTTTGGGAGCTGATAGTATAAAAGCTTCGCTCATAGCGCTTATAAGCGGGTTTTTGCTTGTATTTTTCTTCATGATTTTGTATTACGGGTATTCGGGAATCATATCCGATATCGCTTTGGTCGCGAACCTTTTTATTATCATCGCCGTTATGGCGATGTTCGGCGCCACTCTTACGCTGCCGGGAATGGCGGGAATCGTTTTAACGGTAGGTATGGCGGTTGACGCGAATGTGATTATAAACGAAAGGATAAGAGAGCTTTTAAGAGACGGCGTAAATATAAAGACGGCTATCGAAAAAGGTTACGACAATGCTATGAGCGCTATTTTGGATGCGAATATTACGACTTTGATCGCGGCGATCGTTTTATATGCTTACGGTACGGGTCCGATAAAAGGTTTTGCCGTAACTATCAGTATCGGTATATTGGCGTCTATGCTTACGGCTATCTTAGGAACTCACGGCATATATACATATCTTTTGGAGAAAATTCAAAAAAGCAAAAACATCAAAGCCTGGTTTGGAATCGAAAGAGGAGCGAAATAGATGGAGATTTTCAATACTACAAAAATCTATGACTTTATGTCAAAAAGCAAAATTTTTCTCGGATTTTCGATTTTAATGATTTTGCTCTCATACGGTATTCTTTTTACAAAAGGGTTGAATTACGGTATAGATTTTGCGGGCGGAACCTTGGTTCAGGTAAAATACAACCATGACGCGCCGATAAAAAAGATTAGAGAAGCTTTGAAGGCGGATGAATTTTTTAAATCCGCTTCGGTTACGGAATTCGGCTCGCCAGAAGAGGTGGTAATAAAAATACCGACAACTTCCAAATCGGTCGGTACGGACATCGGAGATAAGGCGCGCACGCTTTTAAAACCGACAGGAGATTTTGAAGTCCGTCGTGTCGATATGGTGGGACCTAAAGTCGGAAACGAGCTTCGCGAAAAGGGTTTGATGGCGATGTTCTTATCCATTTTGACGATTTTGATATATGTCGCGTTTAGGTTTGAGTGGAGATTCGCGGTCGCTTCGATTTTCGCTCTAATTCACGATGTATCGATCGCTCTTGGAGCCATCTCTTTGTTTCAAATAGATGTAAATCTCGATATACTCGCGGCGATCTTAACCATATTGGGTTATTCTCTAAACGATACGATTATCGTTTTTGACAGGATTAGAGAGGGAATAGTCTCAAGCAAAATATTCGACCTGTTTAAAATCATAAACGAATCGATAACAAAAACGCTTTCAAGAACGACGCTTACTTCACTAACGACATTTTTCGTCGTTTTGACGCTCTTTTTGTTTGGAGGCGAGATCATAAACGGATTTAGTTTTACAATGCTTATAGGTATAATCGTCGGAACTTACAGTTCTATCTTTATCGCTTCGCCCTTTTTGAAATGGCTGGGATTTAGCGTTGAGGATTATAAGAAAAAACTAGCGCTTAAAGAGAAACAGCGAAAAGAGAAAGAGAAATTACGCCAGCAATTTGAGGGAGGAGTCGTTTAATTATGGATTGGGGTAAAGTCGTATTTATATTTTTCGCGTTAACAAGCCTTACTACGACTGCCGGTTATCTGTATGATCAAAACATGATAGCCCTTTTTATAGCGACAAGTATCAATCTCGTATCGACTCTTCTTAAAATCGGCGTAAAAAATATACTCTCCGCCGAGCTTTTCGCTTCGTCCCTTGTGGCGGATTTGCATCTTATACCCGCTTTTTTATATGAAACTCTAGCCCATGATACAAAAGCGGCTATCGCTATGGCTATCGGCGCTATGATAGCCAATTTCTTCTCGATGGCTCTTGTGCTCATTGAAGCCGCAAAAACCCGAGAAGAGTTTTAACACTACGAAATTTACCTTTACAGGAGTTTTTTAAATGGATTACAATCCATCCCAAATAGAAAAAAAATGGCAGACGATATGGAAAGAGAGCGGGGCGTTTGAGCCAAAAGACGATAAAAAATTACCCAAAAAATATATCTTGAGTATGTTTCCCTACCCAAGCGGAAAAATCCATATGGGTCATGTAAGAAACTATACCATCTCCGACGCTATTGCGAGACATTATAGAAAAGAAGGTTTTAGCGTACTTCATCCGATAGGCTGGGACAGTTTTGGAATGCCTGCCGAAAACGCGGCTATAAAACATAAACTTCATCCAAAAAAGTGGACATATGAAAATATAGACTATATGAGAGAGGAACTCACGACGCTCGGTCTGTCGTTTTCAAAAGAGAGGGAGTTTGCGACATCAGATGAACTATATACGAAATTTGAGCAAGAGTTCATCATAAAAATGTATGAGAACGGACTTTTGTACCAAAAAGATCAAATCGTAAACTGGTGTGAAAGCTGCCATACGGTTTTGGCGAACGAACAGGTGATAGAAGGGCGTTGTTGGAGATGCGACAATGAAATAGAACAAAAAGAGATGCCCGGTTTTTATATAAAAATCACGAAGTACGCAAAAGAGCTTCTCGAAGATTTAAAAAAACTGCAAGCGGGATGGCCAAAACAGGTTTTGACTATGCAGGAAAATTGGATAGGTCAAAGCGAGGGATTGAGTTTCGAGCTTCATTTGGATAAAGAGTCCGTAAAAAAACTAAACGGCTCGTTTAATAAATTTTCACTCTTTACTACAAGAGCCGACACTATTTACGGAGTTACATACAGCGCCTTGTCGCCCGAACATCCTATCGTAAAATATCTGGTAGAGAACCGATTGCTTGAAAAAGAGGATATTCAGAGCATAAAAAAGATGCAAAGAGTTCCGCAAAAAGATAGGGCTCTTTGTGAAAAAGAGGGGCTTTTTCTCGGCATTTACGCCCTGCATCCGCTAACAGAAAAAAAGATT
>JALWKJ010000213.1 GCA_027081495.1 Campylobacterales bacterium
ATATGAGAAAAGCGATTAAAAATAGAGAATTTTTTGTAGAATACCAACCTTTAGTGGAATCTTCTACCGAAAAGATCATTGGAGCGGAAGCATTGGTAAGGTGGAATCATCCCGAACTAAAAATCATCCCGCCGCTTGATTTTATACCTGTCGCCGAAGATACGGGAATGATTTTGGAAATTGGAGAAATCGTACTTCAAACTGCCATCAGACAGATGAAAAAATGGCATGAAAAAGGGTATGACGATCTTAAGATTTCGGTAAATATATCGGCTGTTCAACTTTTGCAAAGCAATCTTGAAAAAACGATTTGCGACATCATTAACACTACGAAATTCAACCCAAAATTTTTGCAGCTCGAATTGACGGAAAGTACGCTTATGCAAAATATAGACCTTGCATCGACACTTTTGCATAATTTTAAATCCAGAGATATTCACATCGCTATAGACGATTTCGGCACAGGATATTCGTCTTTGAGCTATCTAAAAAAACTGCCGATAGATTCTTTAAAAATAGATCAGTCGTTTATACGAAATATTCAAAGCGACAAAAGCGATAAAATCATCGTCAACACCGTTATCGCGATGGGGCACAGTCTGGGAATGCAGGTAATAGCGGAAGGAATTGAAGACGAACTACAAAAATCTTACCTTCAAGAGCATAAGTGCGATATCCTTCAAGGTTATTTTTTCGGTAAATCTTTAAGCAATGACGATTTTGAAGCTCTTTTAAAAGGCGAACTCAATATCTCTAAAAATAAACAAAATATCAAAAACGATATTTTCGCAAAAGAAGAAACATGGAGAAAATATACGAAACCGCTGAAAACATCCGTTCATGATTGACGATTTTATTTAATCAGCTATTGACATAAATCGTCATATTTGCTATACTTTCACCTATACTGTTAAAAGGCAAATGCATGATCATAGCATATTTAAGGGGAAAAAACAGGGAATTTTCTATATCATATCAGCAAGAGTATATTATTGACTATGCCCTGAAAAAAGCGATAGCTATAGATATGACGGAAATTGACGACGATCCTTTTTCTACGGTTTTGGAACAAAGATCGACAATGTTAAAACTTCTGCGCTCATTAAGTGAAGGGGATCGGGTTTTGATTTATGATCTTTGGGTTTTTAGCAAAAAGGTCGGGGAACTTACAAAAGTTTTTGACTGTATTTTAAAAAATTCACTCTCCGTAACACTTTGCGCACAAGATATAACGATAGACAAAGATACGCCGCTTAGAGTTATGGTGAATCTTCTTTCAAACCAAAGAGAACAGAATCTTCAAGCTCAAAACAAAACTATGGGCAGACCGAAAGGGAGTTTTTCAAAATCCAAATTCGACAAGTACAAAACGGAAGTTTTACAAATGCTCGAACAAAATCTTTCCGTAAGCGAGATAGCGAAAAGATTAAAAGTCAGTAGAAGTTCGCTTAAAGACTATATTAATTCTCGCTCTTTAAAAGAGATAATAGATTCCAAAAATATACCCAAAATTACGCAATGCCCTAAATCCGAAACAACGGCTTTGTCTGTTGACAAAGAGTGTGATCTAAAAAATAAACATAAGGAACAGTGATGGCCGAAAAAGAACAAACAACAAAAAGCTCGAAACAGAGAATGGCAGAGTACCTCAAAGGGTGGATACCGTATAGATATAAAAGATATTATACTTTTATTTTCGTAACCGTTTTTGCGCTTGTAATACCGTTTATAAAGATAAACGGCGCCCACTTTTTCCTTTTAAACTTCGATCATAAGCAGATACATCTATTTTTCACCAAGTTTGATATGCAAGAACTTTATATGATGCCGTTTTTGTTGATATTCGGTTTTTTGTTTGTCTTTTTTCTGACCACGCTCGGCGGTAGAGTCTGGTGCGGATGGCTCTGCCCACAGACTATTTTTCGCGTTATTTATAGAGATTTGATTCAAACTAAGCTTTTGGGTATTCGAAAGAGCATTAAAAACAAACAGCAAGAACCGAAAGATCAAATGCCTAAACGAATTTTAGGTTTTTTGATATGGGTAGTTTTATCTTTTGTGGCCGCTGCTAACTTCGTTTGGTTTTTCGTACCTCCCGAAGAGTTTTTTCAATATATCCAACACCCTTCACAACATGGCGTAATGATAGGCACTATATTTATAGTAGCGGGTTTTTTGATATACGATATAGTTAAACTAAAAGAAGATTTTTGTATATATGTCTGTCCTTATGCAAGAGTACAATCGGTAATGTACGATGAAGAGACGATTCAAACTATATATAACACCGAAAGAGGCGGTCATATATATAGCGACGACCAAGAAGTCAAACTTGTCCATTCGCTAAAGGAACTTCATGAAAAAGAGGGAAAAGACGCCGAATGTACAATGTGTAACGCTTGTGTGAGAGTCTGTCCCACACACATAGATATAAAAAGAGGAACTCAACTTGAATGTATAAATTGCCTTGAGTGCGCGGATGCTTGTACTCAAGTGATGGGAGCGCTCGGAAAACCTTCGCTTATAACTTGGACAAGCTACTCGGCTATAAAAGAGCATAGAAAACCGAAATTTTTAAGATTTAGAACCATAGCATACGGCGTTGCCCTTACTTTAGCGCTTATAGGTCTTTTTTGGATGGGTTCAAAAAAAGAGTATATGCTTTTAAATATTAACAGAACTACCCAGCTATATAAGATAAAAGACAACGGTCATAAAGTCGCAAACGCTTATAAGTTTTTGTTTCAAAATACGCAAAGAGAACCTCATCGCTACTATTTTGAAGTAGTAAGTCATCCTGAGATAAAAATTCAAAGACCAAGCGCTCCTTTTAAACTAGGCGCGGGACACAAAATGAATAAAGTCGTCATCTTATATACGACTAAAGATATCATAAAAGATAAAACAAAAGACACCCCGATTCCGATTAAAATAAGAGCTTATGCGGTCGATGCGAAAGATAAAATCTCGGTTGTAAGAGATACGATTTTCGTATTTCCAAGATATGATATCCTTGAGAAAAAAAGAGAAGTGAACAAAAAATAATCTTTATCACTCCTATTTTCCAAATAGGAGCGGTAATTTATCACCGCACCAACAAATATTCTTAAATTTTGAGAGTATGGGAAGGAGTGAGATATGTATTTAAAAAACTGTAGGACTAACTAGTTAATTCAAAGTTTTTTAGATGCATAGATCGCTTCTTCCCGTACTCCCCGAAGGGTGCGGTGATAAGAACTTAACCCCTCTATCTTCGCTTTATAATTTAGCTTCATATCCATTTCAAAACTCTCGTTTGTAGGATAATCGTATCCGAAAACTTCTCTCCACAAAGAGTGATCTTCCATGCATAAATAGAAAAAAACTTTTTTATGCCAGCTTTTAAACGAATCGTATGCAAACTTAAACATCTCTTTTTTTATATGAAAAGGATATGAAAATTTATTTGCCGCTTCGCTAAAGGGCATTTGTAAAATTTTTGTTTTAAACTCTCTTGATCTTATCTTTTTTATAACCGGTTTTGTAAATGTCAAAGTACCGAAAGAGACCATGACGACATATTTAGGATCAAACGAATTTAACAATTTATCAAAAACCTCTTTATACTCTTTTTGGTAATTTTTATAATAAACGATAGGATGAAAATGAAACCCTACAAGAGCGCCTTTGTTTATCATCTTTTTTGCGGCGTTAATTCTATCTTCCAAAGAGGCGCTTAAGTGTTCTTCTTTATCTATAATGGTTTGAGGATTGAGAGACCATGTAAAAAGAAGGTTTTTAGGTAGTTTTTTATCCAAAAAATAACTTACATTATCGGATTTTGTTTTAAACTCCAACAAAACATTTCGGTTTTTCTTTGCAAAATCAAGAAGATTATCCAAAACGCCGTATCTATTTCCCCACATCAAGGAGTCTGAAGACTGCCCTGTTCCTATATGGTAAAACTCATTTGGATCTAACGATATATTTTCCAGCTTTTTTTTCAAATCGGTATCGAAAACCACTTTGCCCTCATTGTAAAACGATTGTATAGAACAGTAGCTACAATCAAAACCGCAGCTCTCAACCGCATCAAGAGTCAAAAGATTGCAACACCTGGTTTTTGGCGAAGCTACGGGACATAATCCAAAACCGAGATTTTCTTTCGGCATGGATAAAAGTTTTATTTTCGGAGCTTTTATTTTTTGACTCTCTATCTCCTCATAATCGTTTAACTCCTCTTTAAAAGAGTCATATCTTTTTTTCAAAGATAAAAGCGCCTTTTTGCCGGCGGCTTTTTTGTTTGTCGTATCAAGACTAAAATCGTTCCAAAAAAAGGATATATCGCCTTTTGACCACATCGATAAATCGACGGCTATATCGGTTATCTGCTTTATTTGTTGATGTGAAAATCCGTAAAAACGAGCTTTTGTTCTTATAAACTCCCTATCGTTTAGTGAAAGTTTATCAAAAAGAGTCCCTTTTGTGCTTTTTAAGAATTTCTCTTCATATTTTTTATCCGATATCATCTTAACAGTTTTATAACCTTTGCGTCTTGAGGGTTGATTTGAAGTTCAAAAACGCCGTTTTGCACTTTTGCCGCTGTTTTACCGCTAAAATAATCTTTTAAAACATTTGCGCTAAAGGAGGAGTCGTTTATGCGACATTTTGTCGTAATTTCGCTTCTTGTAGGATTTGAGACTATCAAATAGCCTATATTTTCGATCACTCTCGTACCGTAAATCAAATCTCTATTTTCACACAAAAGCCCAAAACCGCTGTTTGTATCGCTTCTTATAACGGGTATCAACTTTTTAATCTCATCCGCGATAACGGGAAGCTGTTTAAAAACGGCTCTTTTTTCTATAGAACCGGCGCTTCCCCCATCTCTCCAAAAACCTACTCCTTTTGCCCCTTTGGCTATAGCGCCGTAAAGTATGGGGCGAAAATTTTTACCCACGCCTCTGTTTATCTGAGCAAATACAACGGGCTGAATCTGATTTGGCGTTTTATCCAAAATCTCAAACGCATCTACGCTCGGATTTTCAAAACCGTCTTTAGCGACATAAGTACCCGTAATGTCTATATAGTTATTATATTTTCTCGCCATACCGTATGCTCCGCTTAGCATATATATAGGATGGGCGTTTTCGTCTTTCTCTTTCACTGTCTTTATGATATTTGTAAATTTCGGATTTAAATGATAAAATTCGTTATCTACATAATAAAACAGAAGATTTTGAGAATATCCTTTTGATTTTATATCGTCAAGCACTCTTTTTAAATGAAAAATTTTCTTTTGCGGATTTTGAGGAATCCACTCTTCATCGACCGGAACGATATATTGAACAATCTGCATCATGGAGTAGAGTCCGGCATCTTTTGATTTTTTGATAGTAGGTATATCGCTTGCCCACATATTGAGATTGAAGCCCATCTTTTTATATATACTCCAATCTTTTCGATTTTCGTCCGTATAGATACCTATAGGGAAAAACGGAATAAATTTTCCATCTTTTTTTATCTCGATATTTCCTAGCTTATCGACTCTAGTCATAGTTCCTTCAAAACTTTTTTTATAGCCTCTTTTAGGTAGCTTCAATCCCTTTTCAAACTTTATGTCATCTATCCATATAGGAGCGCTTTTACCGTATTTAGCGAGCATGAGAATCTTTATCTTGATATATTTTATCATCTCGTTTTTGGGTATGTTTATAACTACAAAATTATCTTCCCACTCTCCCTTTTTTGAGTTTGAACACATAGTGCCGTCGGAATTTTCTATCATGCCGCTTTTTCCGAGCATCGCCGTATAAACTTCTAAAGAGGGAGGAGGAAAAGTATCCGTTTTTGATTTAAACGAGAGAGTATATGTTTCGCCGGCGCTGACAGGCAATTTAAAATTTGAGATCATTCTATCGCTCATAACCCAGCTTTTACCCGCTTTTTCAAATCTGATGGAGCCGCTTTTTGAATCAAAGCTCACATCAGGATCGAATTTCGCTCCGGCATCCAAAGACCAGCCTTTTGAATCTTTAAATTCGGTAAAAAACGGCAATTTCGTTTCGCTCTTCACGGAAGATGAACAAGAGATAAAAAAGAGTGAAAATATAAAAAATATAAAAAACTTTCTCAAGAGTTACCTTTATATGATATTATTGCATAATATTATACACTAAAAAAAGAGGATTCTTTTATGAAAATCGTTATTTTAGACAAAGATACGCTCGGAGATGAAATCGATATAAAACCGATAGAGAGATTTGGAGATACCGTCTCTTATCCCTACACAAAAAAAGATCAAACCCTTTTGAGAACAAAAGATGCGGATATAATCATAACAAATAAAGTAGTCATAGATAAAGAGATCATGAAAAAAAGCGATATAAAACTCATATGCGTCGCCGCAACGGGCATGAACAATATAGATTTACAATACGCAAAAGAGAAAGGCATAGTCGTAAAAAATGTCGCCGGATATTCAACGCCTTCGGTCGTCCAGACCACCTTTGCGATGGCGCTTTATCTCATAGGAAAAATCGGTTACCTCGATCGATATACAAAAAGTGAAACGGGATGGGTGCAAAGTCCTATATTTACCCATCTAAAAAATCCGTTTTTCGAGATAGCGGGGAAAACCTGGGGTATCATCGGACTTGGAACGATAGGAAAAGAGGTGGCTAAAGTGGCAAACGCATTTGGCGCAAATATTGTCTATTACTCCACAAGCGGACGCAACCGTAACGACAAATTTCAAAGGCTCTCTTTAAAAAATCTTCTTTTAAATTCGGATATCGTCTCCATACACGCGCCTTTAAACGAACAAACGAAAGATCTTATCAATAAAGAAAACCTAAAATATCTCAAACAAAACGCAATCTTGCTAAATTTGGGAAGAGGTGGTATAATCAACGAAAAAGATCTTGCCGATTTTTTAGATAAAAGCGAGATTCAAGCGGGACTCGATGTATCAGAACATGAGCCGATAAAAGAAACAAGTCCTCTAAGATCGGTAAAAAACGGCGAGCGACTTCTCTTAACTCCCCATATAGCTTGGGCAAGCAGAGAGTCCAGAGAGAGACTGGTTGAAGGAATTTGCAAAAATATAAAAGATTTTATAGAAGGAGATAAGTCATGAAAAAAATCGTATCAAATATCATTGTCGCATTGACACTAGGACTTTTTTTCATCGGTTGTGCCGACAAAGCGCTTCCTCAAAGCCGTATAGGCTCTATAAGCGAGTCGTTTAACGGCGTAGTCAAAATGGTCGAACCGGTCAAAGTCAAAGGAGACGGTACATGGACTTCTATGCTTGGAATGGTGGCAGGGGGAGTGCTCGGTCATCAAATCGGCGGAGGCAGCGGTAAAGATTTAGCGACTATGGGAGGAGTTATGGCGGGTGCGGTAGCGGGCGCCGAGGCGGATGTAAGAGACGCGCAGAGAATCACCATAGAGTTTGAAAGCGGAAAAACCATAACGACAATCATTCCGATCGACGCGAATAATCCCAACCGTTATAAAGTAGGAGATAGAGTAACCGTTTATATAACAAACGGAAAAGTAACGGAAATCAGATAGACTCGTAAATTTAAGGAAATTGATGACATACGATATACTCATAGTTGGAGGAGGGGGCGCGGCTTTGAGCGCGGCTTTGAGCGCAAAAGAAGAAAATGCCGATGTCATAGTCGCAAGCGAAGGCTATCCGACAAGATCTCAAACGGCTATGGCTCAAGGAGGTATAAACGCCGTTTTAAACGATACAAAAGAGGACAGCAGCGCCTTACACGCAAAAGACACTCTTAAAGCTTCGGCAAAAATAGCAAAAAAAGATATGGTCAACCTTCTTTGCAAAGATGCAAAAAAGTCGATTTTATGGCTTCAAAGCATAGGTGTTCCTTTTAGCAGAACAAAAGAGGGAGGTATAGCCCAAAGAAGGCTTGGCGGAGCATCCGCAAAAAGAGCCTGCTATTCTCAAGATTATACCGGACTTAAGATTTTACATACTCTTTACGATCAATGTCTAAAATCGAATATCGAGTTTTTAAACGAGAGATTTCTTCTTAATTTTTGCGTAGAAGAAAATAAAATATACGGCGCTACTTTTTACAACCTAAGAGAGGGTGAGGTCGAGTTTATAAAGGCAAAAAGCGTCATCGCCGCTACCGGCGGTTATAGCGGAATTTATTACGGATTTACAACAAATACGAACCAATCGACCGGAGACGGAATTGCCGCCGCCTTTAGAGCCGGAGCGAAAATATCGAATATGGAATTTATTCAGTTTCACCCCACCGCTTTGAAAAATTCCGGCATACTCATATCCGAAAGCGCTAGAGGAGCGGGAGGAAAACTGATCGATAAAAACGGAAAAAGATTTATAGACGAGCTAAAACCAAGAGACGAAGTAAGTCGTAAAATATGGGAAAAAATCAAAAGCGAAGAAGAAATATATCTCGATATACGCCATCTTGGCGAAGAGTATATAAATGAAAACATTCCTCAAGAGAGAAAACTTTGCAAAACATACGCTAATATAGATCCCGTTTTTGATCTCATACCTATCTCACCGGTAGCGCACTATACTATGGGCGGCATACAAGTCGATAAGAACATGATGAGCACGATAGAAGGACTTTTTGCGATAGGAGAGTGTTCAAACGCTGGGGTTCATGGAGCAAACCGTCTTGGAGGAAACTCTCTTCTTGAGATAATCTCCTTTGGAAAAATCGGGGCGAAAAACGCCGCTTTATTTGCAAAAAAACACAAAAAAACCGTTGACGGCGAAAGTTTTTTAAAAAAAGATGAAAATTATATAGCCGAAATTTATCACTATACAAACGAGATAAATTTTTACGACAAAAGAGAACTTCTAGGAGAACTATTTTATAAAAAATGCGGGATCATAAGAGAAAAAAGCGATTTAATGTCGGCTCTTTTAAAGCTTCATGACATGCAAAAAGATTTAAAAAAAATGGGTATATTTGATAAAAGCTGTACATATAACACAAATTTGATAGAGTTTATAAAATTTAGCAATACTCTTGAACTTGCGGAAGCAGTGCTTATATGCGCAATAAACAGAGAAGAGAGCAGAGGAGCGCATTTTAGATCCGATTTTTCTCAAACCGATGAAAAGTATCAAAAAGAGAGTATAGTCTGGAGAGAAAACAAAAAGCTACACAGCGATTTTATAAGGATAGAGTCTTGAAACTGACCATACAAAGATTTTGTAAACATAGAAAACCTCTTAAATCGATAAAAGCCGACTATGAGGTGCCTGAGAACTCAAAAACACTACTTGAAGCCTTGACATATATAAAAACCAAAATAGACGGTTCGTTGACATTTAACAGCGGTTGCAGAAGCGGAGTATGCGGAAGCTGTGCTGTCAGGGTAAACGGGAAAGAACAACTTTGTTGTAGTTATACTCCAAAAGAAGATGATATCATCGAGCCTCTTTCAAAAACCGGTACAATAAAAGATCTCGTAGTAGATAATAATATTTTGCAAAACACCCTAAAAAGAGTAAAAAGCTGGCTTGATAAACCCTCGCCTATAACAAAAATGAGTATCGAAGATGAAAAACGCATAGAGAAACAAACAGACTGCATACTCTGCGCAAGTTGTTATAGCGTTTGTCCGGTTCTTGAAATCGATAGCGAATTTCTCGGTCCCTTTGCGCTAAGCAGAGCATACAGATATATAAACGATATAAGATGCGAAGAGAAAAAAAGCAAAATCGACGCTTTGCAAATAAAAGGGATTTGGGACTGCACTCTATGTGGAGAATGCACCCTTGTATGCCCGCAGGGAATTGATCCTAAAAATGATATAATGTTACTTCAAAGTAAAAGTGTGCAATTGGGCTACGATAATCCGAATCTATCAAATACGGATAATCTATTTGGCGGATTTAATCCCGATTTCTAAAACAAAGGAATAAAGATGGCAAAAGAGCATAGTTTCGATATAACGGCGGAATTTGACAAACAAGAGATGAAAAACGCTATAGATCAAGCAAGAAGAGAGATAACAAATAGATACGATTTTAAGGGAATAACCGCAGAAATAGAGTATAACGAAAAAGCAAAAACCATAACCCTTACAAGCTCAAGCGATAATAAAGTAGAAGCTATGAAAGATATAGTCATATCAAAAATCATAAAAAGAGGCATCTCCTCTAAAGCCGTCGTTGAACACTCAAGAGAACAGGCGGGAGGAAACAACATAAAACTCGTTCTAACCGTAAAAGATGTTATTTCAAGCGATGAAGCAAAAAAGATAGTAAAAGAGATAAAATCCCTAAAATTAAAAGTACAGGCGCAAATAAGAGGAGATGAAATACGAGTAACAGGAAAATCTATAAA
Source organism: Campylobacterales bacterium (assembly GCA_027081495.1). Lineage (GTDB taxonomy): Bacteria > Campylobacterota > Campylobacteria > Campylobacterales > QNZT01 > QNZT01. The sequence continues at coordinate 10,350 of JALWKJ010000213.1, forward strand.
CGATCTTCAATCTTGCATAAGAGCCATAAAAGAGAAAGATCTCGAAATTCCTCTGAATTTTACAAACTTAAAATAAACATATGAGATTTATTCCGCAAGACAGACTGCCGATAGAAAATGTACCGAAAATAAAAAGCAAAAAATGTAGATTTTTCGCTTTTTCTGTACTAGCCAATACTTAATCTGACACTCTACAATTTCTCCTGAAATTTAGTGTCAGATGGCTAGGAAGCCATCGCCTCAGAC
>JALWKJ010000214.1:0-1952 GCA_027081495.1 Campylobacterales bacterium
TTTTAATGGAGTTAAAATTATAGCTAATTAAGATAATAATTATCTTAATTGTTTGATCCTGATCAATTCTTTTTGATCTCAAATGCAATTATATCATTAAAAAGTTAATATATTTAATTTTCATGAGGTTTTATCGAAAAATTATCGATATGATTTAGATGTAAATGTTTGTTGGCACGGTAATATATTTGTTTTTAATAAATTGCATACATTGATTTGCCATTTCAAGCTCTTCGTCGGTCCGGATTTTAAATATTTTTATATCTCCTTTACCGATCGATGTTAAACCTTTACGATTTTTTTCCTTATCAAGTCGAATACCTAGTATCGACAAGTTTTTACATACCGCTTCTCTTACTTCATTTCCCGCGCTATTTGTTTGATAATGCCTTTGTGTTTGCGAAGATGATAAAAAGTATCGACAAATTCATCCATACGATTCCACGAATTTGGATCGACGATATTCGCTTTAGAGAGATCAAGCCCCAAAAGGCTGCAACGACGCTTTATGTTCTTTGGATTTCCAAGCAGAGTTATTTCACACAATTTTCGGCGAAGAACATTGTCTGCGGCGCGTAATATCCTTTCATCTTCACTTTCGGGTAGTAAGATACGAGTTTTAAAAGCTCTGGCTTTTTCATATAGCATATAGCTAAAACGAACCGGCGTCATAGTTTTTGGCGTACTTAAAGAGATTCTTTTTTTAAGTATATTTGCGGCGACATGATCATTGAACAATCCCAATGCGAGAGCGATTTTTCGTTCGCTTTGAAGCGTTATTTGCGCCGATACCCCCTCTACTTTAAATGCGGCTGTTTGCGTATCCGTCTCAAGAGCTATCATTGGCAGCATAGGAATATCCGTTTCCGAGATAAGAGCATCAACGGTTTTTGCGATCTGTTTGTTTCCGGTTAGGAGTATTCCGGCGAGGGAAGGGTAGTTGTGAGAGAGATTTGCTAAAAATGTGCCTACGATTATATCGCTTCTGTCAGCCGGAACGATAATTAGATCTCCCTCTTTGAGATAGAGTAAATAATTCTCCAGCATCATCGCGGCTACTTTTGTATCTTTTACGGTTCTATCTAGCATAGAACTATCTTTACTTACGATTTTAGCGCCGGTTTGCGATGCGATATCCGCCATTGTAGGTTGACTTAACTCGGGTACTTCAGGTAAAGCGAAAACGCAAAGCGAGTCGCTATTTTTTTGTTTTATATTATCTAACAACTTGACGGGAACTCGATTGAAAAAAATATCCAAAAGCGATAAGTTATCGATCGATGCGGTATGTTTTAAGTCCAAAATCGCATTTTCGGCTTCTTTCGCTGTTTTAAAATTAGCGGCATTCATTATCAAGATCACGGGAATTTGAAGATTTTTGGCGATTTTAAGATCCAAAGAGTCCTCTTGCAATCTATCATTTTGTATATAGCCCATACCTTGACATAGGACAAAATCGTATTTTGACAATAATTGATTATATCGCTCCATGATTTTTTCGTAAACGGTTTGATCTTGTCCGTTTGAAATAAGCGATTTGGCCTCTTCTCGCGTTATACCCCAAGCCGTGTCGGGATTTTGTTTAAGTTTAAAGTATGTAGTTATAAATTTTATATCGGTATCGCCTTTAGGCGATGTGACTATAGGTTTAAAAAAAGCGACATCTTCCACTTCTCGTTTCAACATCGCCATCAATCCCATCGTAATCATACGAAGACCGCTTTTTTGTCTTTTGCAAATGAGAAATAAAGATTTAGGTTCCATAGATTATGAAATCCTCTCTTGAGTAAGTTCTATCTTGTGATAGATCGTATGTTTTTTATCAAATTGATAAACTATAGGTTTAGCCGTCGGCACTTCAACTTTTAAAATCTCTTTTTTGTTTAAAGACTCGATCGACATAATAAGCGCTCTTAGCGAATTTCCATGAGCGCTTACGAGTACCGTTTTAT
>JALWKJ010000214.1:1962-2466 GCA_027081495.1 Campylobacterales bacterium
CGGTATTTAGGATCGTTTTTTACACATCTGGGATCGCTATCTTCAAGAGGCGGAGGAGGCATATCGTAACCTCGTCTTATGGCAAGAAATCGATTTTTCCCGACCTCTCGTTCGATTTCGTTTTTATTTCTCTCTTGCCATTGTCCATAGTGGCGTTCGTTTAGCTTCCAGCTTTTTATACAATCTATATGCTCCCAATAGAGCGTTTTAAGCAGAAGTTGCGCCGTATGAATGGATCGTTTGAGCCATGAAGTAAAACATATATCGGGAAAAAGTTCATTTTCAAGTAAGATTTTTCCCGCCTTTTGTGCTTCTTGTTCCCCTCTACGACTCAAATCGACATCAGTCCATCCGGTAAAGAGATTTTTTTCGTTATAGACGCTTTGACCGTGTCTGAGTAAAATTATTACTCCACCAATAAATAATCTGAAGCATCAAGAGAAAGAAAAGGGGTAAGATGTGAATAAAAAAATTTGTAGGACTAACTGGTTAATTCAAAGATTT
>JALWKJ010000215.1 GCA_027081495.1 Campylobacterales bacterium
AAAATGAGTGTTTCTTTTAGCGCTTTAATTTCGATTTTGACGTTTGATTTGGATATTTCATTTATTTTTATAACGATATCGTTACCAAGAATTATCTCTTCACCCGCTTTTCTTGAAAGTATTAGCATAGTTAACTCCGTTTAACAAATATTTCACCCGATCGTCCTTGATCTGTATGATTGAAAACATTTTATCCAATTTTATCAGATATTCTCCTTCATCTTTTATGGTAAAATCTTTAACTGATACTTTTTTCCCTAGCAGAATGTCGTTTTGCTCTTTTAGATAAAAGTTCTCTTTCAAATCAAGATAAAAAAGCGGATCAAGCTCTTTTTCTCCTTCATATACGAATTCTCCCTCAGATAATCTCTCAAGAGCGCTTAAAGCCCCGTTACAGCCTAGTTTTTGCGCTATAAGAAGACCTATGCTTCTTATATAACCCCCTTCGCTTATAGATATTTCAAATGTTAAAAAAGGGTGTGTATAGTGCAAAAGTTTTATATCGTATATCGTTGAAGCGATCTCTTTTAGTTCTACGATTTCATTGGATCTAGCGAGTTCATACGCCTTTTTACCTTTTATCTTTTTTGCGCAATATTTCGGCGGTAAATATTTGATCTCTTTCAAAAAACTTTTTAATACCGTTTTTATTTTTAAATCGTCAAAAGGTTTTAAAGAGTCTATTTTTTCGATCTTCTCTATATCCAAAGTATCGCTTTTCGCGCCAAGCCACAAAGTAGCGCGATATCTTTTGGGAGTTTTTTTTAAAAATCGAAAAAGTTTCGTATATTTTCCAAAAGCGACTATCAACACGCCTTTAGCAAAGGGATCCAAAGTTCCTGAAAAGCCGGCTTTTTTAACGCGGTACTTTCGCTTTATCTTGCCAAGATAGCGGTTTGAGCTAACAAAAGGAGGTTTGTAAACGACAAAAAGCCGTTCATCAGTTTTTTGCATCAAATCCTTTCTACAAAAGACGCCAGTATATCTCTTTGCGTGCCGCCGAAATTGATTTTGAGTTTATACTCTCTTTTTACTTTGCTCACTTCCAATACTCTGCCTATACCGAAAACTTTGTGTTTTACCAGCGTTCCTTTTTTAAAAGATGTCGTTTTTTCCAGTTTTAAAGATCCCTTATTTACCCCGCACTCCGCTAAAAAACGGCTTTTGTTAAGTTGCGCTCTTTTTCCTTTGTAGTAACGGCTTGAAGAGGAGCTAAGCGTCAGCTCTTTTTTAGCTCTGGTAATCGCGACATAGCCCAGCCGCCTCTCCTCTTCTATATCGCATCCGTCTCCTATAAGAGGAAAAAAACCCTCCTCAAGACCTATAACGAAAAGATGATCAAATTCCAAGCCTTTGCTAGCGTGTATGCTCATGATGGATATACTTTGTTCGTCTATTTGATCTTGATCGCTTTGGAGCGTGATATCGTTTAAAAAATTCTCTAAAGTCGTATCGGGATTTTGGATGATAAAATCTCTATAAAGACCGTAAAATTCATCGATATTCAATACTCTTTCCATCGCGTCGGGAAGTTGTGAGTAATAATTTTTTATACCGAAACCGTCTTCGAGCGCGTCGATAAGATCATATGTGCTCTCTTGCGCTTTTTGAGAAAGAGTATCGAGTTGTTCAAAGAACTCGGTTAACGAGTTAAACGCTTTTTTGCTTATTGATTTTTTAAGTTCCTCTTTGTTGTTTAAAAAAGCGTTGTGCATAGAAGAGTTGTTTTTATATCCTAGATCTAAAATCTTATCTACCGTCGCTTTACCCAATCCTCTTTTTGGTTTGTTAATGATTCTTTTTAATGAAAAGTCGTCATGCGGGTTGGTGATGACTCTAAGATACGCGATAATATCTTTGATTTCGGCTCTTTCGTAAAATTTGACTCCCCCGACCATTTTATACGGTACGCCCACACGGTTAAGTCCCTCTTCAATCGATCTTGAAAGAGCGTTTATCCTATACAGCACGGCGATCTCTTTCGGATCGACGCCCGAATCTATTAGCTCTTTGATTTTTTTCGCGATAGCTCTAGCTTCCGCATTTTCATCGTCATGATAAAGCGTTGTTATCTCTTTACCCTTATCTTTGGTGCTTTCTAAGGTTTTTCCTAGTCGGTTTCTATTATGTTCTATAAGTTCGTTCGCTGCTTTTAAGATAGCGGTAGTGGAGCGGTAATTTTTTGTAAGTTTGATGATTTTCGTATCCGAAAAATGTTTGTCGAATTCCAAAATATTTTTTATGTTGGCTCCTCTCCAGCCGTATATGCTTTGATCGTCATCGCCGACGACGCATAGATTGTTGTGAGAGAGTGTAAGTTTTTGCAAAAGTTTAAATTGCAAATCGTTAGTGTCTTGATACTCATCGACGAGGATATATTTGTATTTTTGGCTTATTTGGCGGCATAATTGTTCGTTTTTTTCCAATATTTTATAAGGGAGCGCTAGAAGATCGTCAAAATCGACTAGATTGTTTTGATCGAGATACTCTTCGTAGTGTTTGAATATCTTTGCGATTTTTTTATAGTTGATCATTTGCGCGGCGTCGATAGCTTCGTCGGGATCGATAAGATTATTTTTAAATCTCGATATTTCGCTCGCGATCATAGGAATCGGAAGATCTATATCAAAACTTTTTATTATCCGTTTTTTATCATCCGTGTCTATTATTACAAAATTATTCGAACGACCCAGTTCATTCATGTGAAATTTTAAAAAAAGCAACCCGAATTTATGAAATGTGCATAAAAGAGGCGGATAATCGATTTTTTTCTCAATAAGCGAAAGCGCTCGGTTTCTCATCTCTGATGCCGCTTTGTTCGTGAAAGTGAGCGTCAAAATGCTTGAGGGAGGAATGCCGTTTGCAATCAGATACGCCACTTTTGAAGTGATGGTTTTCGTTTTGCCGCTGCCCGCGCCCGCTAAAATAAGAATAGCTCCATCAATCTGTCTGACCGCCTCGCTTTGAGCGTCGTTTAATTGCGCAAAGATTTTTTCCATTGTAAACTCTTGTTTTCTTTACATTATAGTTAAAATTGATTTAAATGTTAATAATAAAGCTTTTTATTATTTACATTTATATTATTTTTTGTTATCATAACAAAAGATTATCAATTTTATTTACTCATAAGGATGAATTATGCTTAAGGACTTTTCTAAATTGGGGACTTTTTTAACGGTCGTAAAAGAGCGAAGTTTCTCCAAAGCCTCAAAAAAGCTGGGTATATCGCAACCGGCGGTAACCCAGCAGATAAAGTGGCTTGAAGACTACATCGACGGAAAAATCGTAGAGAGAAAGAAAAACGGTATCACCTTGACTAAAACCGGAGAAGAGTTGTATAAAGTGGCTCTTAGACTCGATAAATGCGTTAGCAGCGTAGAAAAAGAGATTATTCATATCATGAATAAAGAGCTTACATTTATAGTCGGCTCCTCTTTTACGATAGGCAACTATGTTTTACCCTCTTTTTTAAACGATATAAAAGACGCTATTAGCAACGATGTTCTTATACAGGTAGATATTTCAAAAAATGTGCTCAGCGCGCTTATAGATAAAAAAGTCGATCTCGCTATTATAGAGTCTCCGATTTTTTTAGACGGCATTATTTATCGTGAATGGCTTGAAGACGAGTTCGTGCTTTTTAGCAATACTCCTTTTCCTAAAGTAGTAAAACCCGAGATGTTAAAGTATTATAGTTGGATTTGCAGAGAAGAGGAGTCTCATACCAGAAAAGTTATAAGCGAAGCGTTTGAAGACGCGAATCTCGAGTGTAACGCTTTTGATATCGCTACGACCGTAACGAGTCCCACCGCGGTTGTGCAGACGGTTTTAAAAGCTCCCAAAGAGGGAAAACAGACCGTCGGTATAATCTCAAAATATTCAATTAACGACGAGTTGGAGAGTTCGAAACTTTATGCGACGAAAATCAAAGGTCTTGAATTTAAAAGATCATTTTATCTGGCATATCTTAAAGAGAGAAAACATGACGCTTTCATAGACAAAGTAGTGAATTTCTTTATGAGAAAGAGAAAAATTTGATTATTTTCTCTTTTTGATTAAGTCTCTGTTTTGAGGATTAGATAAAAAAATGTTTGTAGATTTTTCGATATTCGCTTTTTTGGGTTTGTGTTCGGGCGGTATCGAGAGATTTATAAAAACGGGAGTATCGTCAACTATTATTTGGACGATCGAGCTAAGCGGTATCGTTACGAAACTGCCGACATTTTGCTGTCCAAACCCCGCTTCAAAGTAGAGATTTTCTTCATCGAAGTTACATGTTTCGTATGTATATTCGGCTATTACAAAAAGAGTTATAGGTTTAAAGCTTTCGCGTATTTGCGAAGGCAAAACGGGATCGAATTTTATCTCAGAGATATTTGTAAGTATGGAAAAATAGACCCCTTTTGATAAAAGAAGATCGATTATCTCTTTCATGTGCAAGACCATAAGAGAGTTAAAATCATGATCTCTGAGAAAATTTTGTATCATTTTATAAAAAACCTTGTAACATTTAATATGTTATTTTAATATCTTTTAGCTCATAAAAACCTATCATAGCGTTCATTATAGCGATTTTTACGGATGATTTTAACTCTTTTACTCCAAAATCTTTAGTTTTTAACAAATTTTGTTCAATTAACGACGCTCTAAGAGTTCCTTTAAGCAGAGGGTGTTTTGGAGTAAACCAATTAAGACCGTCGTAAATTGCGATATTCGCGATGGAAGTGTCCGTTATGAGGTTTTCTTTTATGATGATGATATCGTCAAATTTACTATTTAGTATTAGAAGGTTTTCTATTTCACTTCTATCGATAGACTTAAAAGGATAAGAGATATCGGATTTTACGCAAATAAAGTTTTGGAATTTTTTTATCGCGTATGGATGAAACGATATATCTTTTATTTTTGTATCATATATCACTTTGCATCTATAAATAGTATTGTTTTGGGGAGGCGTTATAAAATTTTTTAGATCAAAATCCGTTTTTTTTCCAAAAACGGATTTTATGGTTTTATTTAATCTGCTATTGTGTTGTTTTAGATTGTAAATTTTTGAATTCTCGATTTTTATAGTTTCAAAAAAAAGGGACATAAATTTTCTCTTTCATCTCGTTATATTCGCTTTTTGCGTCGCTGTCTATCGTGATACCGCCGCCGCTTTTATATAGATATCCCTTTTTTGTCTTTTCGATAAATCTAATCATAACGGCGCTATCGAGATTTTCTCCGTCAAATAGACCAAAAACCCCCGTAAAATATCCTCGTTTATAGTTTTCTACTCTTTTGATGATTTTTGTCGTGCTGCTTTTGGGCGCTCCGGTAATAGAGCCTGCGGGAAGCATCGAAACGAGTATATTTCCAAGTTCGTTTTGCCAATTGTTTTTTAGACGCCCTTTTATCTTTGAGCTTACTTGCAAAAGTTCTCTCTCTCCGGCTTTGATTTTATCTATATATCTAAACTTTTTAACTCTTACTTTAGAGGCGACTTTTGAAAGATCGTTTCGAAGAAGATCGACTATCATTACATGTTCTGCCATCTCTTTTTTGTTGTTTAGTATTTTAAAGTGGGAATCTTTTATTTTCGCGTCTATGGTTCCTTTCATGGGGTATGTGTAGATATGATCTTTTTTTATTTTCACAAATCTTTCCGGAGAGAAACAGACGAAACGATTTTTATAAAGAAGTTTAAATTTCGCGTCGCTTTGTTTGTATATCTCCTCGAGTGAGAGATCGATTTTCAGTTTCGAGGCGAATGTGAGGTTTAAAAGGTATGTATTTCCTTTTTCTATCTCTTTTATGATTTCGTCAAAAGCCTTTTTATATGTTTTAAAATCGACGCTTTCGTGCGAATAGGGGATCTTTAAACTTTTAGATTTTGTTTTGGAGTTGATATCAAATAAAATATTTTCGTTAAGAGTCTCAAGCGGATGGATTTCAAAATTTTTTAGATCAAAATCGATCATAAAAAAAATCGCTTCCCTTTTTTTTCCGTAATCGTTTAAGATAGACGCGATTTTTTCTCTCATAAGTTAATGAGTGTTTCAAGAACCGCCATTCTGACAAATACTCCGTTTTTTACCTGCTCCAGTACCTTGCATCGCGGATCTGCAAGTAGCTCGTCGTCTATGTCTATGTTTCTATTAACGGGTCCTGGATGTAAAATCATAATATCTCTATCTTTGATGAGTTTTTTCGTTATACAAAAATCGGACGCATAATCTTTAAGCGAAGCGTAAATTTGATTCGCATGTCGTTCAGTCTGCGTTCTTAAACTCATGATGATGTCAACATCGTCGATAATCTCTTTTAAATAGTGCGTTTTTTTAAAAGCTTTTATTCTGGGCATAAAATGCGCGGGCGCGACAAGCGTTATTTCAAGACCGAATCTTGAAAGGAGTTCGATATTTGAGTTCGCTACGCGAGAATTTTTTATATCTCCGACTATCGCGATCTTCTTGCCTTTTGGATTGCCGAAGTGTTCATAAATAGTAAAAAGGTCTAAAAGCGCCTGCGTGGGATGGGCATGCGCGCCGTCGCCTCCGTTGATAATCGGGCAGTTTACATAATTTGAGAGGATTTTCGGTACGCCGGCGTTTTGATGGCGTACGACTATGGCGTTTGGCTGCATCGCATCGAGATTTGCGGCGGTATCGTATAGCGTCTCGCCTTTGCTTGACGAACTTTTTGATACATCCAGACTAACGACCTCGGCGCCGAGCCGCTTGGCGGCTACTTCAAAACTGCTTCTGGTTCTAGTCGAGTTTTCGAAAAAAATAGTTATGATCAGTTTGTCATATAGTGATTTTTTAATTTTGCCTTTTTTAAAATTTTCGCTCTTTTTAAAAATAGTTAAAATTTCATCGGTAGTAAAATCCGAAGTGTTGATTAGTCGTTTCATAAAGAGCCATTTTAACATAGAAAATCTTCACAATCACTTCACATTAAAGCGTTATAATTAGCTATTATTTAATTTTGGCAAGGAGCTAAAAAATGTTTACGATAAAAAGAAAAATAGTTTTAATCGCGATACTAAGCGCGGCTTCGCTTTTTGCGCAGTCCATTCAATATACCGCTTATGTGAAAGTAGTATCTTCCATACCAGAGTATGAAAATAGTATAGAGTCAACTCCTATAAAGGAGTGCTGGGATGAGAGAGTGCCCGTGACCTACTATACGACGGAGCGATCTCAATATAGAAACGACAATACCGCGGCCGCCGTATTGGGTGGAGTAGCAGGCGGTGTTTTAGGGCATCAGATCGGAAAAGGGCGCGGCAAAGATGTAGCTACCATCGGCGGTGCGATTCTTGGGACGATCGCCGGCGGCAATATGGCGAGCGAAAACCGATACGACACGGCTCAAAGAGTTCCTCATACTAGATATGAAACAAAAAGACACTGTACAACCAAGTATGATGAGAAAAGAGTCAGAAATTTTATAGGATATAAAAATGTAGGATATTATAAAGGTAAAAAAATCGTTAAATACAGCGATAGAAAACTTAGAAATATTCCCATAACCGTTACGATTAGCTACTAATAAGCCGATCGACTAAAGAAGAGAGGTTTTCATCGAGTTTGAAAATCTCTTTAAAATTATTTTCGTAAAAAGGAAGCGTGATCTTTTCAAACGACTCTTTGTTGCGGACATTTATACACCATTTTGGACAAAAGCCGCTATTTTTTAAAAGATTTAAACTAAGCAGAGTATCGTTTATACAGCCTAGTCTGTCATGAGTGACAAGAAGAGGTTGTACGGGTCGCAGATCTTTTAATAAATCTATCATGAAATAACCTCTTTTTATAGGAACCATTAACCCTCCGGCGCCTTCGATTAAAAGAATATCGCAAATCTTTTCAAGTTCTCTTTTTTTCTCGAAAATGACTTCGATATCGATATCTTTTAAATTGTTTGCCACGAAAGGAGATGCCGGTAGAGAAAATTGCAAAGGCGATATATCGTCTGTTTTAATATCGTTAAACGCACCGTTTGCTTTTTGGCACTCTAAAAGTAGTAAAGACGCGTCTTGCGGATATTTATCGACTCCCGTTTCGATGGGTTTAAATACCCCGGGTTTTATCTTTTTTTCCGCTAAAGCGTGGATAAGTTTTATCGTTGTGTAGGTTTTACCCACATCGGTATTTGTTGCGGTTATAAAGATATTTTTCATAATAAATATATTACCAAATTACCAGTTAGAAGGAAATTTCCCCTCTTATTTAGATATTGTTAACCAAAATATCTAAAAAGAGTTGTATAATATATCTGTAACGACTGTTTTGCAAAGGGGTCAAGTGGAGCATAAAAACGGCAGTGAACTGGAATTTGAATCGGTTGAAGAGACTTCTGAAATCAAGAGATATAAAGTAGTTTTGTTAAATGACGATTTTACCAGTATGGATTTTGTTGTTGAGATCTTGATGGAATTGTTTGCACACCCGCTTGACAGTGCGATCAATATTATGCTTAACATTCATAGAGAAGGTCGAGGAATTTGCGGTGTCTATACATATGAGATCGCGGAAACAAAAATCTCCCAAGTACGCAAAAGAGCCTTAGAAAACGAATATCCATTAAAAGCTATAATGGAGGAAGAGTAGAAAATATGTTAAATAAAGAGTTGAATTCCGTATTGAACGAAGCGTTGGAGTTTGCTAAAAAAAGCAGACATGAGTATGTGACGATTGAACATGTCTTCTTTTCATTGTTGACAAATGACCAGGCGATCACTATATTGCAAAAATGCGGAGCAGATACCGCGTTTTTACTTGAGCGGATCAAAACTCATCTTGATTCAGTATTTAAACCGCTTGCCGAAGAGAACTATCATGATCCGTTTGAAACGGTTGCTTTAGCAAGGGTAATAGATTCTATGATAACGAATATAAAAGGCGCGGATAAAAAGCAGGCGAGCGTAGGCGATCTTTTGGCCGCTCTTTTTGAAGAGGAGAGAAGTTACAGCGTCTATCTTCTAAAGCAGCAAGGTGTCTCTAAACTGGCTATTTTGGAAGCTATAACGCAAGAAAAGCATGAAAGAGAAGAGATAACGAAAACCGCTCCCAAAGAGGATGGAGATCTCGCGAATTATACGATAAATCTAAATAAACTCGCAAGAGAGGGCAAAATAGATCCGGTAATCGGTCGTGAAGACGAGCTTGGGCGGGTAATGCAGATACTTTGCAGGCGGAAAAAGAACAATCCTTTACTCGTAGGAGAACCCGGTGTCGGTAAAACGGCTATCATAGAGGGGCTGGCTTTAAAAATCGTGAATGATCAGACGCCCGATATTTTAAAAAACGCTTCTCTTTTTTCTTTGGATATCGGAGGGTTGTTATCGGGTACGAAGTATAGAGGAGATTTTGAAAAGAGACTAAAAGGGGTTCTTAGCGAACTTGAAGAGATAGATAACGCTATATTGTTTATAGACGAGATACACACTATCGTCGGCGCTGGCTCAACAAGCGGAGGTTCGATGGATCTTTCAAATCTTTTAAAACCCGCCCTTGCAAGTGGAGGCATCAAATGTATAGGAGCGACGACATACGGTGAATTTAGAAGTTTTTTTGATAAAGATAAAGCTTTGAGTCGTCGTTTTGCCAAAGTCGATGTAGAAGAGCCGAGTATCGAAGATACATATAAAATAATTTTAGGATTAAGAGACAAATATGAAGAACATCATAATGTCAAATACTCAAACAAAGCTCTAAAAACTTCCGTAGAGTTGGCGAAAAAGTATATAAACGACAGATTTCTTCCCGATTCCGCGATCGACCTCATAGATGAAGTGGCCGCTTCGTTTCATATAGATGAAAAAAAGAAGACAAATGTTACCGTCGAGGATATAGAAAAAATTATTGCCAAAATCGCCAATATTCCAAGCCGACAGGTAAGCTCGGATGATAAAACGATTCTTAAAAATCTTGAAGAAGATTTGAAAAAAATGGTTTACGGTCAAGATGATGCGATTGCCGAGCTTTCAAAAGCGGTAAAACGCGCAAGAGCCGGTCTGGGTCGCCCTCATTCGCCTATAGGTTCTTTTCTTTTTGCAGGTCCAACCGGCGTGGGTAAAACCGAAGTTGCTAAAAAACTGGCTGAGACTTTAGGCGTGCATTTTGAACGATTTGACATGAGCGAGTATATGGAAAAACATAATGTCGCAAGACTAATAGGCGCGCCTCCGGGGTATGTAGGATATGAAGAGGGAGGACAGCTAACAGAAGCTATTCGTAAGCATCCATATACCGTACTGCTTTTAGATGAAGTGGAAAAAGCGCATCCGGATGTCATGAATATTTTACTCCAAGTGATGGATAACGCGACGCTAACCGACAACGACGGTATAAAGACCGATTTTAGAAATGTCATCATCATTATGACCAGTAATCTAGGTGTAAAATCAGCGCCGCAGGTCGGTTTTCACAAAGACGAAACGCACAAAGCGGATTCGGCGATAGGGGATTATTTTTCACCCGAGTTTAGAAATAGATTGGACGC
>JALWKJ010000216.1 GCA_027081495.1 Campylobacterales bacterium
TACTTACCCCTGATTCATTCACAAGGGTTGCCATTTTCAGTCCCATAAGATTCTCCTTATTTGAGTGGTGTGCTTTTGAGACGTGTACTTTCTTAAACGGCTTCACGGTGGGTCCCCAAAATTTGTTCCAAATTTTGACCCTTCCGTTGCAGATGTTGTTCGAGAATCATATTTTTCAGAGAGTTCTATTAATCAATTTTATCGAGTTAGAATTTAAAGTAAATTATTTGTATCCAATAATAGTTCTTTATAAGCTTTCTCAAGTCTTTGCATAGCCTCGATCAAACAACTTCTAGGTACGGCAAAATTTAGTCTCATAAATTTGTCGCTCTTTAAAGAAAACGAAAAACCGGGATTTAGACCAAGCCTTGCTTCGTCAATAAACCACCTATGAAGATCATCTCCGCTTTTACAAAGTTCCGTACAATCAAGCCAAAGTAAAAATGTAGATTGCATATTTAGAGGTTTTATTTTCGCCATAGTTTTAAATCTTTCATAAAGATATAAAAGATTACCGTATAGATACTCTTTTAGCTCTTTTAACCAAAGATCGCTCTGTTTGTATGCGGCGATTGTCGCACATTGGGATATCAAGGATGCTTCCGCGAGATTTAATCTTTGAAAAACTTCAAAAAACCTTCTTCTTAAAGAGCTATTTTGGACAATAGCATAAGCTCTTACGATTCCGGCTATATTAAAACTTTTTGAAGGCGCGTTTAGGGTTATTGTTATATCTTTAGCTTCGTCAATTTTTGCTATCGGTATATGATAAAATCCTTCATAAACTAAATCGGCATGAACTTCGTCGCTTATTATTATTACTCCGTTTTGTTTACAGATTTTTGCTATTTTCTCAAGTTCTTCTCTTTCCCAAACTCTGCCGGTCGGATTATGTGGAGAACAAAAAAGAAATAATTTCGCTTTTTTTGCCTTTTTTTCAAAATCCTCAAAATCTATTTCATATTTTCCATCTTTTAAAACAAGTTGATTTTCCAAGACAGTGCGTTTATTTCTTTTAATAGCGCTAAAAAAAGGTGGATATATCGGAGGCTGTATCAATACGGCGTCTTTTTCTTTAGTCAAAGCCGTAACACAAAGATTAAGCGCCGTAACAATTGAAAAGATAGGAACTATCCACTCCTTTTGTATAGGAAAATCATGAGCTGTTTGCATCCATCTTTGGATCGAATCAAAATACTCTTTGCTATAAGTCGTATATCCGTAAATCGGATGTCTTATCCTTGTTTGAAGCGCGTTAGTGATAGCGTCAGAGACCTCAAAATCCATATCCGCGACCCACAAAGGTAAGATATCGCTTCTTTGAAATTTTTCCTCTTTTAAATCATATTTTTCACTATAAGTTCCCTCTCTTGAAATTATTTCATCAAATCTCATTTTAACCGCCAAAGAGTCATTTGTGAAATCGTGTGTTGAAACTTGCGGCTGCTCTCTCTTAACACAAAAGGAATATCTTTTGTCGCTATCAAATCAAATTTGTCGCTTAATATATCTTTTAACCCCTCAAGCGTAGTGAAATTCTCACCGTCTTTTTTAAAACCGCCTATCCATTTGCTCTTTGGAGTAAACTCTTCACTCCAGCTATACGGTGAAAAAAGAGCCAGCATCCCTTTTGACTTTAATCTTTTATGTACATCGTTTAAAAAAGCGAAAGGATCATAGAGTCTATCGAGCAAATTTGCGGCAAATACAAGATCATAATCTTTGAATTTCGGCTTTAAATTGCAAGCGTCGGCTTGCCAAAACTCTACTTTTTTAGCTTCATCTAAAAGATTTAATTTTTCTAAATTTATCTCTTTATATTCAAGCAATTCCCCTTCATTTAAAATAGTATATATTAACCTCTTTTTTTGTGAGAGTTTTACTCCCAAAGATATAAATCTTGCCGAAAAATCGACACCGGTTACTTCATCAAACTCTCTTGCCAATTCAAATGTGCTTCTTCCCGTAGCGCATCCTATATCCAAAGCTCTTTTTTTGGATCCCTCTTTCATATAAGAGAGTACGATTTTCGCACAAGTTTTTGGATAATTTTTTACGCCGAAATACTCGTCTCCCCAACCAAATTCCAAATACTGTGAAATTTGAGTATCGCTCTCATAATTGTTCGACACGATTTTCTCTTCATAAGAACTACTCACATATCTAAAACCGGCATGTTGATAAAAATGTTTTCTAAACGCATATCTTGAGCTAAAAAGGGTCTCGTTTCCGGTTGAAATAAACGACCCTCCTTTTATAAGATTGTGTTTGCCGTCAAATGTAGGCGTTGTAAAATCGTCATACCATGGATGAACCTCAAATCCGTCAAACGGATATATGGGAGTTTGTGTCCATTGCCAAACATTTCCCACTACATCAAAAAAATTTTTATGCAAAAAACTATCCACGGGCATAGAAGAGATAAAATGAGAAAGATTTATATTTGCCTTTTTGTCATCGAAAACTTTGGATATGCCGCTGTTTTTTGCTAGGGCATACCATTCATCTTCAGTCGGCAATCTAAAATTTTTTCCCTCTTTTTTACTAAGCCAGTTACAATAAGCTTTTGCTTCATGATAATTTACCTCTACAGGATGGCTCAAAAGAAGCGGTACTATTTTATTTATAACTTTAAGATTAAAACCCTCTTTTTCTTTCACCCAGAATGCGGGATATTTTATTTTGTTATGATCTCTCCATAAGATACCTTCTTCTTCCCAAAATTCGTCTTTGTTATATCCGTCATCTTTTACAAACTCTAAAAATTCAGCGTTTGTTACAAGATATTTTGAAGCTTCAAACTCGGGTAGCTTCGCCCTATGAGCGCCGTATTCATTATCCCAGCTATAGTAATCCTCATCTCTTTTTTTACCTATATCTATAGTTGTAGATGATACTTTAAGCATCTCGTTTTTGCCTGGATTTCCCTCTTTGACGCAAACATCCCAAAGCCCATCTTTTAAAAACTCCAAAGGAAGCTCTCTCATCAATACGGAAGATGTCTCAAGGTGTATTCTTTCGTGCTCAATTCCCATTAAAATCGCCCAAAAAGGAGATTCCCAGCCTATGGGCAAAGTTAAATCCAACTTATCGATTAAATCATTTACAACTTTTTGGACTTTTTTTCTATAACTAAGGGTCTCTTTTACACTCGGCCATTCATAATGTTTTTCATCAAGATCATCCCAACTCATTTCATCGACACCGACGGCAAAAACAGACTCGAGTTTCATATCTACTCTTTTATTTATAGCTTTTGCGATAATAAGCTTATTTATAAAGAAAACCGCGGTATGACCGAAATAAAAGATAAGAGGATGTCTTAATTTATTGGCTTTTTGGTAGTAAGCTTCATCGCTATTTAAATAATCAAAAAGTTTTTCATATTGTTCATAAGTTTGATTGAAGTAGTTTTTTATTTCAACTCTTTTTTTTGAAGGATCGTTTCCAAATAGAGATACCATGACAACTCCGTTTTTTGAAATTGCCTTAATTTACAATAAAATAATTAAAGATGAGGTTATTACTCCACCAATAATTAAGAAGTTTCAAGCGAAGATAAGACTTCGCTTGAATATTTGATTAGTCTTCAAGTTTATTATAGTTTCCACCCGGATATACTATATTGAACTTAATAGCTTGACCTTTCTTGTTTGCATCGGCATTAAATGCATTCTTATAAGGACTTGCGGCATCATCTAATCCAAAAAGGGTTGCGTCAAGTTTTGCGGGGTTTCTTACAAAACTTCTATCGTATCCACCATCTTTTATTTCATGAAGCGTACCGTAAATCTTTACAGGCCAAGGATGCTGAGCGTTTTCTACCAAGATCTCTTTTGCGTAATCAGCTATTCCAAGTGCGGTTCCTTTTGCTATAACCTTATCAAAATATTTTGCTACATTGATAGGCAACACGCTATCAGAATCATCTGAAGATTCAAGAAGTACGGAATTTATAACATCGTTTTCAGTTACTACCGTCACTCCTCCATTGTCATGTTTTTTTGCTCCAAAAACGACATCGCTTCCATCAGGTGATGTAAATCTAAGTTTATTTCCTACTTTTTCGACATCTAATTTAAAAGTGACCGTAAGATACTCAAGATCGCTTTTATCGCCTGAAGCAAATTTACTCATAAGCGTATCTTCACCGGTGCCTCTAGTAAAATGCATTACGAATGTCGCTACAAATTCACCTTTTGTTTTTCCATCTTTAAAGAAAGGATTATTGCTCATTGTTTCGTTATCTTCTTGAAAAAGGCATTTCATATTACCCATGTTTTCAAGATAATCATGCATAAGAGCATATTTCTCATCCGTACTCTTACTTGCATCATCTTCTCCGAGAACTATATAGTTAGACGGTATATAGACTTCTTGAATTCGGTTTTCATCTTGATTTCCTTCAACAGGAGTATCATATCTTGTGCCGCCATGCTCAGTCAACGCGTCATATAACAATACCCCGCCATCAGGTGTATTTACATCGTTATCTATCGGTCCAAGAGCCCCAAAATCGGACTGGAATATATAAGTAGTCCCCGCTTTTGGTCCGCATTTCACTCCCGACCCGCTTGTGCTAACATTTTTACACTCGTTTAATTCACTGTGAACTACCGTTGCTACGGTATTTGTATTGTTCGTATTGTTTCTGTTAATGACAACCGTACCTCCCGTTCTTGGATCAACCTCTTTTGTCCCGCTTTCAGTTTTTATTTTTATACTGACAGTCGTATCGGGAGTTCCTCCGCCGTCATCATTACCGCCGCCATCATTATTTCCATTATTTGTACTTTTATTGCTTCCACAACCACTCAATGCCAACGCTCCTACAATTACCGTACTCGCGATTATACTAGTTAAAACTCTTCTTTTCATTTTGAAATATCTCCTTTTTGAATTTGATTTAAATATATTTTGCATATTCCCTATATCGACACAACTAAAAAAAACTGTAATTGTTTTTCAAAAATAATGAAAAATAATTAAATTTTGAGTTATATTAACATACTAATATAAATTTAATTTTAAACAAAATCCTCTCCAAAAGACGCTAAAAACTGATACTATTTATGCCTATAAAAAATAAATTAAGTATATTTAATTTTTGGAATTTTTAATTTAATTATTAACAATTAAAATTAAAATTTTAAGGATGTTTTGTTATTATATTGGTAAAACAATGATAGTTATTTTCTTAATTAAAAACAGTAGTCTGTTACATTGCGAAACATGTAATAGAACTCAGACTAAAATAGTTTAAATTTGTTTAGTTTTTTCGAAAGGTATTTTAATAGTATGAAGTTTTATTTCCAAATAGCCGTTTTACTCGCTTTAACTCTATCATCTATATATGGATTTACGCCCGCTCAGATTCAACAGGCAAAAGCGGCTGTAGCCGCAAATCCTTCACTGCTTAACTCACCCCAAGCAAAACAGCTGATACAACAAAGCGGTACAAATGCGGCCAAAACCGTCGATATGAGTAAAAAACCTCTTGTAATAGAAAACAATATAGAAACCAATACCCAGAGTGAAAAAACATATGACAATGAAGTGTTAAAAAAGAAGTTGAAAAACAAAGATAGTGTCAAGAATCAATTTTTAAGACTCAAACCGCTCTCATACAAACCAAATGACGAGAGATTGTGGGAGATAAAATCAAACCAATCCACTATAAGACATAAAAAGCTGCAACGATTTTCAAAAGAGTTTTTCAGAAACAAAAACAAGATCAATCCAAATCGAATCGTTGCGCCGTCTGATTATATCATAAACAAAGGCGACACCATAACATTTTGGATATACGGCGCGACTAATATTCAACACAAACTCGAAGTTGACGCAAGAGGAAATATCAATATACCGCAGGTGGGACCGGTAAGGGTTGCGGGCGAAAAATTTCAAGAAGTTAAAGATCTTTTAGTCAACTATCTTTCAAGCTCGTATAAAAATTCGCAAGTCGTCGTTGATTTAAACTCCTTTTCTACCGCTCAAGTCACGGTAACAGGTTTTGTAAACGCACCGGGAATCTACAATACTTCATCGGTTTCAAGCGTTAAAGATATACTGATGGAAGCTAGAGGAGTTTCAGATATCGGATCGGTTAGAAAAATCAAAGTCATAAGAAACGGACAAGTAATCGATACGATCGATTATTACCATCTTTTAGCTCAAGGGCTTGATCACGGCGATACCGTTTTACAGTCGGGCGACACTATACATGTGCCAAGAGCATACGGTCTAGTCTCAATTGACGGCGAAGTAAATAAAGCCGCGATTTATGAAATAGAGCCCGGAGAAAGGCTCTCAAGCATTTTAAGAGTCGCGGGAGGACTAAAAGCTGTCGCAAACGGTAAAAAAATCTATATTAAAAGATTTAACCGCCACTCAAATATCGAATATAAAACTCTTACGCTCTCACAGGCAAGAAGTTTTGTCACCAAAGACGGTGATGAGATATATATAGGTAAACTAAACAAAACAGACGAGAGATATATAGAAGTGATAGGAAATATCGTCGATGAGGGTAAAAAACATATCGGATCATCTAAAGTAAAACTTTCAACTTTTCTACGCTCACTGATCAAAGGCGACAAACTTGATAGTTTCTTTTTGGAAAATACTCAATTTGACTATGCGATGATAAAAAGGGTAGATAAAAATCTCACTCCCAAAGTCTATAATGTCAATTTACAAAATGTATTAAACGGTAATGAAGATTTCACGCTTTACAATAAAGATAAGCTCTATATCTTTAATAAACTCGATACTTCAGTCAATCCATATGTAACCATAACCCAAGCATCTTCTTTAGAGGAACAAAAAAAAGGGAAACTAAAAGCTCCAAAACTACTAATGCAAGAGGGACAATTTCAATTTACGGAAGGTATGACTCTAAGAGATTTGATAAATACGGCGGGTGTTCAGTCGGCATTTGATGCAAGAAGAGTTAAGATTTTATCATACGACAATGAACACAGAAAAGCAAAAGTAAAAATAGTAAATTTTGAAAAAAATCCCGATTTTAAGCTAAAAGCTTTTGACACAGTCACTCTTTTTGACTACTTTGAAACAAACCCTATGACTATGGCCACAATATCGGGTGAAGTCGTAAAACCGGGGAGATATCCGATTTCTGAGGCGATGAGCCTTGAAAAGTTTATAAAAAGCGCGGGAGGGCTTAGCGAAAAAGCTTATCCTAAAGAGTGTGAAATAATTCGTTACTACACAAAAAACGGCGAAAGAAAAAAGAAAATCATAAATATAGCCCTTTCAAAAATGAAAAGCTTTATAATACAAGCCCATGACGAAGTTAATATAAAAAGGATGCCGTACTGGTACGATAAAAAGCAAGTCACTCTCAAAGGCGAAGTAAAATTTCCGGGAACTTATGTTATTCACAGCGGCGAAAAACTCTCGTCGGTTATAAAAAGAGCCGGTGGTTTTACCGATGAGGCGTTTTTATACGGCGCCGTTTTTTCAAGAAAAGAGATTGCCGCGCTTCAAAAAAAGAGTCTTCAAAGATCTCTATCAAAACTAAAAGAGCAAGTTATTCTCGCAAGTCTTAGAAGCTCCGGCAGTAAAACTATGGGACAGATCTCGGTCAAAGAAGGAATAGACGCCGTCGAATCGCTTATTGCCGAAGCGGAAAAAATCACACCCATTGGAAGGGTTTCTATAAATCTAAGTTGTGATCTTGATAGTTTTAAAAACACTCCTAGCGATCTAACGCTAAAAGACGGAGATACCCTTTTCGTACCTTCTCATAACGATACCGTCGTTATAAGCGGCGAGGTTATGAATCCAATGGCGCTCGCTTATATGGGAGACAATGTAAGAGATTATATATCCAGATGCGGAGGAGTGACTGAAATTGCGGATTCCGATCACATATATGTTCTTCATGCAAACGGAGAGGCTCAAAAAGCTTCACTCGGATCATATCTCTTTTCATCAAACAATGTTGATGTCAAAAGAGGAGATGTCATTATAATACCGAAAAAGATTATGTTTGAAAGAGGTATAGATATCGCGGGAGATATCGCCGACATCGTTTACAAATTGACTCTGACTGTAGCAGCGATGAATACAGTCGGTATATTTTAGGAGCTTCTATGCAAGAACAAAATATTCATACCGATCAATGCATAGAAGAGGATGAGATAGATCTTCGTGAACTTTTTGCTACTATCTGGGCAAATAAGTTTACGATTATGGGTCTTTCTATGCTGATTACTTCATGCGCCTTGCTTTATGCGCTCTATAAACCCAATGTCTATACATCACAATCGATTTTGATACCGAAAGATCAAGGCGGAAAACCCTCAATCAGCGGTGGAGCCGCGGCAATGGCGGCAATGGCGGGTATAAACTTAGGAAACGGAGGAGGACTCGATATATCCTCTTTATTCAAAAATCTTTTAGGCGACTACTCTTTCAATAAGCCGCTTATCGAAAAATATCGGCTCGATCAAATGCTTTCACCGAAAAATGTCGAACCTCATCTTGTTTTTGCGGCAAACAAAAAAGAGGTTTACGATTTTTTAAAAGGATCCAGCAAAGAAGATGACATGAAAAAAGACCATAAAAAAGCCCTCTTTGATACTATTAAAAAACTCAAAACCATCTTAAGCGTTTCTACCGATAAAGAATCTGGAGCTATTACTCTTAGCGCAAAATTTGAAGATCGATTTATAACGAAAAAGTTAGTCGATATATATTTAAAAGAGATGAGCGAATATATAAAAAGACTCGATCTAAAAGAGATAGACGAACAGGTAAGATACTATGAGAGAGAACTCCAACGCGCAAAAAACCTTGATTTAAAGGCAAATATAAATGAACTCCTCTCAGCTCTCGTAAAAAAGAAAGTGCTCTCGCAAGCCGGAGAGTTTTATATGGTAAAGCAGTTAACAAAACCTCAAGTCGCCTATATAAAAGATAAGGCGGGACCAAAAAGAGCTTTGATTGTAATAGTCGCGTTTATAACTTCTATAATCTTAGGAATTTTTCTTATATTTTTCAAAGAGTTTTTAAAAAATTCAAAAGAGCAGGAGAGAGAAAGTGAAATCTCATTTTAAAAAAGAGGGCAAAATATGTCAAAACTAAAACTCACAATAACGCTAGCTGCAATATCTTTTTACTCACAACTTATTGCATCGGGAGTATCATTGACCACAACGAGTATCAGATCATCACTCATGAGTGAAAATCGTCTTGGCGTTAGATTCAGCTATAACCGCATTAACGATACGATCGATATATTCGACATAAAACAAAAAGAACTCGGAAGTACCGCGAAATTCGGCTCTATAGGAGATTCAAGCGGAATGGATCTATCTCTTGCATACGGAGTAAACGAATTTACTTCTATATTTTACAATTTTAAATATTTGAGACTGCACTATATAGACAATATCCTAAAAAACAAAAAAAACGAAATATTCGCAAAAGTAGGCATATATAGTAATCCGATGAGCTTTTTTGAAAACTTTTCGGCTGACATAGGATTTGTAAGAAACGCCGCCGGCAATCTTGATATAAAAAGCTCGACTCAGTTAAATAGCATGATTTCTAAAGTAAACCCTATCGAAGGACTTTCCATTGACGGTTCCGTAATGTCTTATAAAAACAATAAACTCTCCGTCAGAGACGACATAACAAACGAACCCATATATCCTTTCGTCAGAATAGGAGATATGAGCGACAACTCTTTTTATATCAGGCTTCTTACAGGATTTAGCTATGAGACAAATATATTTGATATATATGGAGGGATTAAATATACTTCCATAAACACGACAGTCTCGATTCAGCCTAAAAAAAACGCTTCAAAACTTCAAGAAATACTAAAAAATGCCGGATACAAAGATGTCACACTTGACAGAAACGAAAAAAGCGCATTTTTCGGATTTAACTATACGGTAGAGTTTAATAGCTTTATCTTTGATGCGAATTACGAATATCTGACTATCTGGGGGCGAGACAAAGAGATCAAAAAAACGGATAATAACCATATAATAAATTCGGCGCTATCTTATATAGTCAACAACGAATTTTTAATCTACATCGGCGGTAAACTGATGATAAACCAATTCAACGGCGTTATTCCCTATCTTTATAACAAATACACTAAAAATAAATACGACAAAAAATATGGATATGCCAAAGTCGGTTTTGTTTATAACTTTGACACCTCAAAATACTTTTCACCGCTTTTTACGATAGGATATTGACGATATTAAAACAAAAGTTCTCCTCCTGACTTCCGCGTTTTCTAATCAAGAATTTTTAAACCCCTAAAACAGGGGCTTACAAGGGGTAAAAGAGTCTCTTTTGTGTGTCCCATCAAAAAATAGCTACAATTTCATATGTATTATCG
>JALWKJ010000217.1:0-1926 GCA_027081495.1 Campylobacterales bacterium
ATACTATGTATGAAAGCGACTATCTCGATAGATTGAATTATCCTAAACCGACGGGACTTGGAATCGATAAAGGAACTCCCGGATCGCTTTCAAGGCAGTGTCTTAGTTGTCATGATGGAACGGTTGCGATCGGCGATGTTTATATGGTTAGAGGAAATATACTCGGTGATACTTTAATAGATATGGCGGGTACGGACGGCGCCGGTATGATGCCTCAGAATTTAGCCGCAAACATAGGCTCCGATCTCTCCACGCATCATCCCGTCGGCTATGAGTATAACCCCGATGTAAGTATAAATTTCGGAGAGGGAAGTAGAAACAGCGAATTAAAAGCAAATCCTGACGCTCCTATAAGACTTTACCAAATGGGAGGCAAAAGATATATCGAGTGTTCATCTTGTCATGATCCTCATACGGAAAATAAAAAATTTCTTAGAGTCAATACCGGTGCAAATCATGGTCAAAATGTTCGAAATACCTGTATCGCCTGTCATGACAAAAGCGGCGGTGCGCCGTGGCCGACGACGCACGAAGTCATAGGAATGCCGTATAGAGATACCGAAGTTTTGAATAAATACGGAACATACAATCCGAGCGATCTTTTTTGCGCAAATTGTCATACTCCTCACAATGGGGAAGGCAAACCCTATCTTTTGAGAAAAGTAGAACAACAAACTTGTTTTCAAGGCGCGGCGTCAAGCGCTAGCGTATCCTCTTGTCACGGAACCGGAGCTCCGACTTCCGCTCCGGATATAGAATCGGTACTTTTGAGATCATACTCTCATCCGGTAACCGAAATTGACGGCGTGCATACAGATTTAGACACGCTTTACGGTACGGGTGTTAACAGAAACCCTTCCGGAAGTTTGGGGCTTAGCTGGGACGATTCAAAGCATGCCGAATGTACGGATTGTCACAATCCTCATAAATTAGGAAGCAAGAGTCATGTGGCAAAAGGGCAGTGGTATCCTACATCGCCGCAAAATCTTGTCTCCCAAGTTTTAAGAGGCGCTAACGGAGTTGAGCCCGTATGGACGCCAAGGTGGAGTCAGCCGACATCTTTTACGACGCTTGAGAGCGCGACAAAAGAGTATCAAATATGCTTAAAATGTCATTCGTACTGGGCGCTTGGTAGCGCGGTTGACGGAGTTAGTTCGCAACCGTTGGCGAGAGAAGGTATAAATGCTACGGATCAAGCTTGGGAATTCAATCCGAATAATCGCTCGGCTCATCCGGTTGTGATGTCTCTTAATAATATGCCCGGTTCATATGAGCCCAAATCTCTTAGCAGCGGTCAGTTGCTTCCCCCTTGGAATGCAAATGTGGGAAATCAAACCATGTATTGTTCCGATTGTCACGGTGCGGATAATGAGATAGGCGGCGATCCTAGAGGTCCTCATGGATCCAATTATAAATTTATGTTAAAGGGTGAAAATAATTATTGGCCAGAAAAACCTGATGGGACGCTTTATGTAGTCGGAGATATATTTAACGGAGGGGACGACGGTCTTTTTTGTAAAAATTGTCATGATTTAACCGCCGCAAATGTTCACCGATTTAAATCAAGCAATATGGTAAACGCGGATTTCCCAAATTATCCATGCGTATATTGTCATGTCGCGGTTCCCCATGGCTCTCCCGTTTCAAGGTTAATAGGTTACGATAGTTTCCCTCAGCCCTATAACTATAACGGAGACTCTTTAAAACTAGACGGCTATGAAAAAGCGCCTTATATGTCAAAATCAAATGCGCATGCATCCAACATGACTTGTAAATGTCACAGAAGGGGAGGCGGCAACTATGATAGTTATCCATAGACTAAAAAGATACGAAATTATTGAATTTGACGCCGAGGTGATAAAATGAAAAAAAAAATAAGCATAAAAAATCTATTTGGATTAGTTTTATTGTCGCTTTCTCTTGTAC